>MENC01000142.1:701-997 GCA_001768155.1 Bacteroidetes bacterium GWA2_30_7 | reverse complement strand
TATTATTTCCAAAATATGAATCACCAAATACTTGGATTTGGGGAGATATTGGTAATTACTTTGGCGCACCAGCTTCTGGATTAAGCATTTACGATAATACTTTCAAGATTTATTTTGAACCCGGCGATTCAATTAATTCAATTGCAAAAATTAAAAAAATTACTCCTGAAATACCTAATTTTAATATTCAAAATGACGTAAAAATTTCAAAAATCAATAAAGATTTGGCATATATAACCGGCTCTCCAAATGAATTTAACAGATGTATTTCGGGGAGTATTCCCAAAAGGAATGAA
>MENC01000142.1:0-659 GCA_001768155.1 Bacteroidetes bacterium GWA2_30_7 | reverse complement strand
GTAGCAAATGAATTAAAAAAATCGTTAATTAATAATAACATTAAAGTAACCGGTTTTTCAACTATAATAAGAAAATTACTTAGCGACAGTTGTATTTTAAATGCTAAAAGAACAAATATTGATACAATTTATTCTCCTAACCTTAAAAGCATTGTTGGCTTAACTAATTTAATGAGTAATAATTTATTTGCAGAGCATCTTTTGTTACAATGTGCTTTAAAAAAGTCTAAAATTATTGATGTTGATACAGGTTGTAAAATAATTAAAGAATTTTGGGGTGAAAAAGATATTGATACTAGTGGAATGTATTTGAATGATGGTAGTGGTTTATCAAAATTTAATGCAGTTACTCCTCGTCAATTTGCTGAAATTCTTTATTATATGAGAACTAAAAGTAAGAATAAAGATGTATTTTTTGAATCTCTGCCCATTGCAGGAAAAACCGGAACATTAAAAACAATGTGTAAGGGAACTGTTGCCGAAGGTAAAGTTTTTGCAAAAAGTGGATATATAACAAGAGTGAGGAATTACGCAGGGTATTTTAAAGATTTAAACAACAAAGAATATATTTTTGTATTAATGCTCAATAATTTTAATTGTTCGCCTGAGCAAGCAAAAAAATATATCGAAGAATTTTGGGTTGATTTAGTAAGCCTCAA
>MENC01000141.1 GCA_001768155.1 Bacteroidetes bacterium GWA2_30_7 | reverse complement strand
AAATTGATGCTGCTACACAAAGACATGATGATTTTTACCACATTGCTTTTTTAAAAGTGTTTTTGTAGTACAAAAAGGTAAATATCTTGTTTCCTTTCTACTCTACTGTGATAAATTATTTTTTTGCGTAACATGCTGTATTATAACAAACTCGAACCTTTGCTTTTTCCTTTTAAATTGTATCCTAACATTATTTCGTGCGAGCCATTACTGTAGTTGCCAACAATACTTGTTGTATAATCAAAAGCGTATCCTAAAACAAAATCTTTGTATTTAACACCTAAAAAAGCAATAATTGCATCACTGGTTCTATATGAAATTCCAAGCCAATAATCTTTCTTATAGTAAACTCTGGCATTAATATCTGCCTGAATTGCAGTGCCTTTGGTTGTTTTTAATAAAAGAGACGGTTCAATATCAAAATCATTCGAAATTGCATAATTATAACCTGCCATGAAATAATAATGACGTACCAATGCACTCTGTTTTGTGGCATTTTCGCCTAAGTTAACTTTAAATTGAAATAACTGGGCTGCCGATACTCCTACATAATATTGACTTGTATAATAATAAGCTCCAAATGCTGCATCGGGCATAAATTTTTGCTCAATTGCTCCTGAAATAAGTGGGTCGTTTTTGTCGTTCAAATTCATTTCTCTCTGGTCTAATTTTATTTGAAATGCTGATACCGATAATCCTAATGCAAGTTTAGAACTATATTTATCGATATTTATATGATGTGCAAAAGCAGCTAAAGCACCTGTTCTGCTAACAGGTCCATATTTATCGTTAAACAAATAGCCGCCAACAGCTTCAGTTCTTCCATTAATTAAAGTATGAGCACTAATAGCCTGTGTTTTTGGAGCTTGACTCATACCCGCCCATTGATTTCGTGCAGTTAATCTGATAGGAAAATATGAAACACTTCCGGCAGTTGCAGGATTTATCAAGAAACTATTGAACATATACTGACTGTATATTGGTAATTGTTGAGCTTTTGCTAACGAAATACTTATCAGGCAAATTATAGTTATTATTATTTTTGTTTTCATATGAAGATTGGTATTAGTTTATAGTTGTTTGAGGTTTGACCTACCCCCAACCCCTTCCAAATGAAGGGTAGTAGGAGTTTGAGGTTAGAAGTTAGCTACGCAGTTAAATCCTAAATCCTAAATTTCTAAATCCTAAATTCTATTATTTAATTAATGTTACTACTCCGTTAATTGGGTCGGTTCCGTCGTTCAAATCAATAATATATGTAAACGGTCCAAATGCTAATGGTTTGCCATTATGAGTACCGTCCCAAGGCTTACATCCATCTTTACACTCATATACCAATTGTCCCCATCTGTTAAATATTTTTATTGAAGCACCAGGATATAAGTACAGATATTTTATTTCCCAAGTATCGTTATATGAATCATTATTAGGAGTAAATGCTGTTGGAATATCAAGGCATGTTACTGGTTCAGAACCAACAAAGAATGTATCAACTTCTTCGCAGTTATTAAAATCGGTAACTGTTAAATAGTAATTTCCAGTTGATAACTCAGTAATTTCATTATCAGTTTTACCATTATTCCAATAATATGTCAAAGTTGGAATTCCACCAGAATAGTTTACTACTATTTTACCATCAGTACTACCCTGACAGCTTGTTTTTGTAATAACTGTTGTAGAATCAACTACTTCAATTTGAGTTGGAGAACCAATATTAACAATGCCGATAGCATTACATCCATTTGAATCAGTAATCGTTACAGTATGATAACCAGCTAAAAGACCAGTCGCAATTTGAGTTGTTTGGCTATTAGATGACCATAAATAAGTATATGGCGATACACCCGATGTTACAGTTGCTGTAGCCTCGCCGGTGTTTTCGTTAAAACAATCAGCATCAACCGAAGTAACATTTACTTGTAAATTTAATGCAGGTTCTGTAAGTGTTATTGCTTTGGTTTTGGTACAATTATTTGAATCTGTTACCGTAACTGTATATATACCTGCAATAACATTTATAATTGTATTTGTATTTCCACCACTTGACCAACTATAAGTATATGTTGACGTTCCTCCATTTGCAATAACTGCTATCGACCCATTATTTGAACCTTTACAAGTAATATTTGTTTGTGATTCAGAAATTGAAATATCAACTGCATTATTTACAGAGATATTTGTATCTATTTTACAACCAAAGCTATCGGTAATTGTAACAAAATAACCATTAGGTGATAAACCAGTTGCAATTGATGTTGTTTGATTATCGCTCCATAAATATGTATATGGGCTAGTACCTCCCGATACAATAACTGTAGCAGTTCCATCAGTTCCGTTGTAACAACTTGTAGCAGTTTGAGATATTGTAGCAATAACTTCAGATGGTTCTGTAATTGTAACAGAATCGCTGGATATACAATTATTAGCATCGGTAATTGTAACTGTATAAACACCAGCTTCTAAATTACTTATTGTATCATTTGTATCAGTATTCGACCAACTAAATGTAAATGGTGATGTCCCTCCAGTCATTGCAGCTATAGCTATTCCTGATGAATCTCCAAAACAATTATTATTTGTAAAAGAAGAAATATCGGCAATTCCACCAGTAGTGCTTATAATATTAACAGAATTGATTGCAGAACAACTATTTGCATCAGTTACCGTAATTTGATGTGCGCCACCACCAAGGCTTGATGCTGTTGGAGTTATTTGATTGCCAGAATTTGAATCCCATAAATAAGAATACGGTGTAATACCACCTGAAGCATCTGCTGTTGCAGAACCTGTGTTTCCACTACAAATTGCATCAACGATATTTGAGAATGTAACAGTTAAAGACGTAGGTTCGGTAACAGTAACAGACGTATTTATTTTACAACCTACCGAATCTGTTGAAATAACATCGTAATTTCCAGCAACTAATCCACTAATATCTTCTGTAGTAGCTGTTGTTGACCAATTAAAAGTATAAGGAGGTGTTCCACCCGATACAGTTAAGTCTGCAACTCCGGTATTATTTCCATAACAGTCAACATTTGTGGCTGAAATTGAGGCAAACAATTGATCATTTACATCTACAATAACTTCGTCATCGTCAGTACAACCTTCTGCATTTGTAACAGTTACATAGTAAATTGTATAAGATAAAGGGATCACAGATATTGAATTGGTTGTATCAGTAGTATTCCAAACAAAAGATATTGCACCTGATGCTGATGCTGTTAAACTTGTACTATCACCATAACAAATATCTTTGTCAACTCCAGCAAAAGCAACTGGTAATGAATTTGCAACAACAACAACAGAATCTGCTCCAATACATCCATAAGTATTTGTAACTGTTAAAGTTATTAGGCTGTCAGAAACTGTGGCATATATAGAATCATTGGTAGAACCATTTGACCATAAATAACTTGAAAATACAGTTGTAGTTAAAAGCGTACTATCGTTAGCACAAAAATCAAGTGTTCCAGAAATAACTGGTGTTGGATTTGAGTTTTCAGAAATATTTACTGAGTCTATTCCCGAACAACCAAAAGAATCGTAAACAGTTACATAGTAAGTTCCTGCTGTTGCAATTATTGTTTGTGTAGTATCAGTAGTTGACCAGTCATAAGTTGTATAAGTTCCGGCATCAAGAGTAGTGTTTGAACCTTCACAATAAGTTGTATCTCCTGCAATTACAGGCGATAATGAACTTGCTTCAGTTACTGAAACAGTATCGTAACCCATACAGCCATCAACATTTGTTACAATTACCGAAATTGGATTGTTAGCTTCGGTTGCATTAATAGCTTGTGTAATATCTCCTGTTGACCATGAATAACTATCAAATGCTCCAACATTTAATACTGCATTATTACCAACACAATAAGTTAATGAACCTGTAATATTTGGAACAGGATTCAAACTTTCTGAAACATTTACAGGAGTTGCTAAAGCAGAACAACCAAAAGCATTTGTAACTAATACTGAAATTGGATTATCTGCTTCTGTTACATTAATTGTTTGAGTTGTAGCACCACCAACAGTCCATGTATATGTTGTAAAAGAACCGGCATCTAATAATGCAGTTGTACCTTCGCAATATGTTAAATTTCCAGAGATTACAGGAGTTGGATTTGGATTTTCAACAACTGTTACTGGAGTAGCAATAGCAGAGCAACTTCCAAGAGTAACAACTACACTAATAACTGGATTGTTATCTGCAATTGTTGCATTAATTGTTTGGGTAGTCGCACTAGTCGTCCAATTATAACTATCAAATGTTCCAACACTTAAAACAGTATTACTTCCTGCACAATAACTTAAATTTCCAGAAATAACAGGACTTGGATTTGGGTTTTCAACAACTAAAACACTTGCAGATACACCTGTACAACCACTAGCATCAGAAACTGTTACATCGTAAGTTCCGGCAGTAACATTAATTGTTTGAGTTGTGGCGCTATTTGACCAATTATAATTTGTAAAAATACCAGCATTTAATACTGTGCTATTTCCAGCACAATAACTTAAATTTCCGGAAATTACCGGCGATAATGAAGTGCTTGCAGTAAGATTAACTGAACTTGAAATACCTATGCAACCATTAGAATCAGTTACAGTTACGCTTATCGGATTGTCTAAAGTATCTGCACTAATACTTTGTGTAGTTGAATCATTTGACCAAAGATACGATGAATAATTTTCGGTAGTTAGAATTGCGTTACTTCCAATACAATAAGTTAACGAGCCTATTATAGTTGGAGTTGGTAATGAATTTACTGTTATTATAACATTATCAGTCGATTTACAACCATTCCCGTCTGTAACTGTTACAAAATAAGTTGTTTGAGTTGATGGATTAACAGTTATTAAATTAGTAGTGGCAGAATTACTCCATAAATAATCAGTTCCACCTGTTGCTGTTAAAGTAATATTGTCTCCATTACAAATTGTATCATTAACTCCTGCATCTGCTGTTGGTAATGAATTTACTGTTATTGATACAGAGTCTATATCAGAACATCCGTTAACATCAGAAACTGTAACATAATAAGTCGAATCTGATAATGGATTTATTATATTAATTGTACTTGATGTTTCAGTTGTATTCCATAAAAAAAATGTTCCACCACTTGCAGATAAAACTGTATCATTTCCATAACAAATACTTAAATTATTTCCTGCATTAGCATTAGGTAGAGGATTATACATTACAAAAGTACTGTCGTATTTTGAACATCCATTTATGTCTGTAACAGTAACAAAGTAATATTGTGGAGATGTTGGTTTAACTACAACACTTGATGTATTCCCTGCTAAGTCACTCCATACATAACTAATTCCGCCTGTTGCAGTTAAAGTAACGCTATCTCCTTCGCAGAAAGCAACATCAATTCCTGCATCGGCATTTGGTAATAAATTTACTTTTATTGAAACTGAATCATATCCAACACAGCCGTTTACATCAGTAACAGTTACATAGAATATAGTGTCAGAAACAGGCGAAACATTGAAGGATGAATCTGTTTCACCATTGCTCCATGAATAAATATTTCCACCACTTGCAGTTAAAACTACTGAATTACCAATACAAATTGTATCATTAGCACCTGCATCAGCATTAATTAGAGGCGGTTCTGTTATTGTAGCTGAGGTTGTAGTTGTGCATAAATTTGCATCGGTAACAGTAACATCGTAATTTCCAGCAGTTAATGCTGAATATGTAGTTGTTCCATCGCCTGTAAATCCATTTGGCGACCAATCGTAAGTATAACCTGATGTACCATTTGATGCGGTTACAGTTGCAGAACCTGTGGAATTTCCA
>MENC01000140.1 GCA_001768155.1 Bacteroidetes bacterium GWA2_30_7 | reverse complement strand
AATTCTTTGTCTGTTTTAGCTCCGCAATTTCTGAGGGTCTTAAATGAACCATTCTTTGCATAAAAGTTGAGAATACGGCTTAGAGAAATTAAACCAGTGTCCTTGCATATATTTATTGACCTTTCTGACAGCCATTCTTTGTCAATAAGTTCATCAATAAGTATGTCTTCTTCGTTACTATACATTATAGCAAAGATATTATTTATATGTTTTTTTTATTATTAAAGTCAATATTAACCGTTTGAAAAATTGCACTCTTTGGCAAAGCTTTGGTTTCAGCATAGGCTTGTGGGGCTTTGGCAATGTGTGCAATGTGGGTCGGCAATTGTTTTAAAAAATGTGCGGTGGCAAAAAAATAAAAAACATTGGGTCGGCTTGAGTGTCGGCTCTTTGGTCTTGTCAGTATTTCGTTTTTCTGTCCTTTCACAATGGTTTACTTTTCAATTTTAGTTCTGTCGTCTGTCTTTTTACACTTGGCGGTAACGCCTTTATAACATCGGAAAATCCGTTCTTATACGTCTATTTTGGTTGTATATGTACAGTTTTATCCATTTATTATTTTACGTAAAAATAATTAATTAATTTTATAAATCATCGAAAGATGATTTTAATTTGTAAAGTATTTGTGAAAATAAGGTTAGGGAATAAATCTTAAATTGAAAGTTTTGAAACAAAAAAAAATCTCAGGTTTACTGAGATTCTTTTAAACATTATTTACATTGATGATGTACTTGTATCTTTAAAAAATGAATTTCGCTTTGTGCCTGTTGATGGTAAAATAATGATTAACATTAACTCATGTGAACCCATACTATATTTTTTCAAATCTGAAATAGGGTAATCGTAAGCATATCCTAAAGTAAATCTACTTTTTGATACTCCAACCAAAAACGAAACGGCATCGCTTGTTCTGAATGAAACTCCTGCCCATGCAGTATTATAGAAAATTCCTTTTAATGTAATGTCGGATTGTATTATACCTGATTCAATATATTTCACTAATAAACTTCCTTTGATACTGTAATTGTCGCTTATATTGTACTGATAATCGCCATGTAAGAAATAATGACGTACTTGTTTTTGCTCAAGATAATCTTTATTAAGCATATTGACTTTTCTATTGAAAAGCTGAGAAACGGCAACTCCTACACTATAGTCTTTTCCATATAAATATGTTCCAAATGAAGCGTCTGGTACTATTAATTTTTCGGAACTAAAAGCAATTGCATTATCGTTTGGGTCTTCCATTTTTATTTCATCTTTATTTAATTTATATTGATATAAGAAAGCAGAAAGACCAAATGCTATTTTAGGACCGTCTTCGGTTGAAGAAATTGGCAGATTATATGAATAAGTTGCTTCTATTCCAGATTTATTTGTTAATCCGGCTGAATAAGAAAATGCTTTTCCACCAACTCCAACTCTATCAGTAAATGAAGTATGCGCTCCTAATGAATTTAACTGAGGTGCATTATCAATTCCTGACCAAAATTCTTTAAAAGACATTATCACTGGATTGTATGGTAAATTGCCTGCGACAGCAGGATTTATACTATACAAGTTTTCTGAAAATTGTGTAGTTGTAGATATTTGCTGTGCATTAATCTTTACTGAAACTACTGCTAATATTATTATTATATACTTTTTCATGACTTTAAATTTATTAGATTATTTAATAATTGAAACTGAACCGGTTAAAGGTTTTTCTTCCTTACCAAGTTTTATTATATAATAATACGAATCTGATGGTAGCTCTTTGTCGTTAAATAACCCATCCCACGGAACTACATAACCTTTAGAACTAAATATATTTTTACCCCATTGGTTATAAATATCAACATTACATTCGGGATAGTTTTCAATTCCTTTAATATTCCAAACATCGTTTACACCGTCTTTATTTGGTGAGAAAGCATTAAATACTTCAACACAATAGAAATTATTAGTTTCAACAGTAATTATTCGTAATGCTGTACATAAATTAGCATCTGTTACTGTAATTGTATAAACTCCTTCGGAAAGATTGCTTAAATGTTCGGTATTTGAGCCATTTGACCATTCACTCATGTAAGGTGCAGTTCCATTTTCAAAAGAAACTGAAATTGAACCGTCCGCCGAAGAAGCACAAGAAGCATTTTCTACATAGGAAGTAATGTTGAGTTCGTTTGAAGAATTAATGCTGTATTCATCGCTTTCTGAACAACCTTTATTGTCGGTAACAGTAACTGAATATTTTCCACCTGTTAACTTTAGTAAATCTTCTGAAGTACTATCATTTGACCATAAGAATGTGTAATTATTATTTCCACCAAAAACTGTCAAGTTAATTTCTCCAACAGAATCATTACTGCAAGTATTATGAGATAAATCTGCATTAAGAATTATAGGCATAATTGGTTGATTTATAGTAAATGATTGCGATTTAGTACAATTTTTAGCATCAGTAATAGCAATTGTATAATTGTTTGCAGATAATCCAGAAATATCTTCAATGGTATCACCTGAGTTCCATAAATAATCAAAAGGAGTAACTCCTCCTGATACTGAAATATCAATAGAACCATTAGCCTCACCGTAACAATTTACATTATTTATAGTGCTGTTAATAGTAATTTGATTTGGCTGATAAACTACTGCTGTGTCAACTTTTGTACATCCAAGGCTATCTGTAATTGTTAAAAAGTATGTGCCGGATGTCAAATTATTTAGTGTAGTTGAAGTTAAATTATTATACGACCACAAATAACTGAATGGGTTAATTCCTCCATTTACAACTACTGAAATTGAGCCATTTGTTAAGCCATAACATGTTATATCTGAAATCGTATTGACAGCAGTAATTGGGTTTTCACTGATAATTAATGTGGAATCAATTAAGTTACAATTATTTGCATCAGTTACAGTTAAATAATAAGTTCCTTCTGATAAGTTATTTATAGAATTTTGTATAGAATCATTTGACCACAAATAATTATATGGACTTGTGCCTCCAATAACAGTAGCAATAGAATTTCCATTTGTAGCTCCAATACAAATATACTGACTAGATATAATTCCAATACTTAAAGCTGATGGTTCGGAAATAACAACAGAACCTTGAACTTTGCAAGAATAAACATCAGAAACAGTTAAAGAATAAGTCCCTGCAACTATATCAGTAATAGAATCATTTGTACTGCTATTACTCCAAACGAAGTTATATGGAGATGTTCCACCAGATACTAAAACATTTGCACTTCCATCATTTAATCCATTACATAAAATATCAGAATAATTAAATGTTAAAGTAAGCGAATCGGGTTCTGTAATTTCATAAATGCCAATTGTATTACAACTTAAATCATCTGATATCGTAACAAAATAAAACCCAGATAATAAATTTGTAATATCTTCTGTAAAATCTTCCGTTGACCAATTAAATGTATATGGCATAGTTCCACCTGAAACTGCTAAATCAATAGTACCACTGCTGTTTCCAAAACAAAAATTATTGATAATTATTGCAGTATCTATAATAGGTGCATTTATATTATTAACAGAAATAAATTTAATTAATTCACAATTATTATAATCTAAAATAGAAACCGAATATAATCCTGCATAAAGCGAACTAATATCCTGTGTAGTAGAATCATTAGACCAAATAAAACTAAATGGTGATATACCTCCTGAAACAGATATATCTATTGAACCATCATTTAAGTTACAAGTCGCATCAAGGCTTGTTTCTGTAACAGAAACTGGCGATGGCTCATTAATTACAATTGAATTAAATTCTGTAAAGCCATAATAATCAGTAAATGTTACATTATATGTTCCTGCTGATAAGTTTGATAAATCTTCTGTAGTTTCGCCATTTGACCATAAATAAGTAAATGGAGATGTTCCGCCATTTATTTCTAAATCTATCGTTCCGTTACTTAATCCGTTACAAGTAATATCATTAGCATTAATTGTGGCATATATTACTGATGTTGTGTCAATATATATTCCTCTGTCAGCAACAATAGTATCAACATAAAAGTTAAGAGTATCGAAAGATAAATTTTGCTCATTTACTGTAACAGTATATGTTCTATATTGATTATATCCAGGAATATCAACATAAAGTCTGTAAATACCATCTGCTAAATTGTTAAAGCTATAATTTCCGTCTAAGTCAGTAGAAACATTAGCAATAGGCTCATCGTCTGGTTCTTGTTCAAGAGTAATTTCTGCTCCTGGAATAGGTTCTCCATTTATTGACCTGTTATTTGACCTATAAGTTACATTCCCTGCAAGAGTACCACTTCCTAAAGCAGGGGGAGTAATTTCATACATATTAATGTCAAAATTAACCGAATCGCCACAATTTAATGAGATTACATTAGCACTCATCCAATTGTAAGTAGAATCGTAATATGTATTATGAATTTTATCATAATTATTTGCAGGTAGATGATTATTTAATTTAACATATAAATAATATTCACCGTCAGGAATATTAGTAAGTTCAAATGTTCCATTTTGAGCAATATCTGATTGTGATACATAATTAAATCCGGGGTCGTTAGCATTATATAAATAAACAATTGCATCTCCTGCACCAATAAATCCAAAAGTACTTTGTGCAACTCCGGTAATTTTTGCATAAGGTTCTGAAATAATATTTACAAAGTTAGTTGAAGTACATAAATTTGCATCAGTAACTGTATATGAGAATGCTCCAACTGATAAATCAGAAATAAAACTTGTTGTTGCACCATTTGACCAAGCAAACTGATATGGAGAAACTCCACCCGAAACTGTAAGTTCGATACTTCCTAATAATCCGGTACTGCAACTAATATTTGTAATAGTTTCGTTTACTAAAATAATTGCAGGTTCGGTAACAGTTATTGATGTCGAAGATTGACACGAGTTGCTATCTGTAACAGTAACATCATAAACTCCAGCAAACAAACCACTTATGTCCTCTGTAGTTTCAGAATTAGACCAAGTATAAGTAAATGGAGTTACACCACCTGAAACTGTGATATCAATACTTCCATCAGCACTTCCTATACATAAAACATTTACAACATTTGTAACATCAATAGTTGGTGCCCCAGTATTATTTATTGTAAATGAGAATGTATTAGCACAAGCATTTACATCTGTTACAGTAATATAGTAAATTCCTGCTGAAACTGCTGTCAAATCTTCACTTGTTGATGCATTAGACCATAAAAAACTATATGGTGAAACTCCGCCGGTTACAGTAATATCAACTGCTCCGTCTGACGAACCACACGAAGCATCAGTTATAATTGATGTTACATCAACAGCAAGAGGTTCTGAAATTGTTACAGTAGAAATAGCTTGACAAGAATTATTATCAGTAACTGTAACTGAGTAGATTCCTGCTAATAACCCACTTAAATCCTCTGTAATTTCAAAATTTGACCAAATGAATGAATATGGAGTTGCACCACCTGATACTGAAATGTCAACTAAACCGGTGCTTGAACCATTACATAAAACATTTGTAGAACTTGTAATATCAATAGTTATTGAACCTAAATTTAAGATTTGATATGAAGAAGTAAATGTGCAACTATTTGAATCTGTTATCGTAATATCATATGTTCCAGCAATTACATTTGTTAAATCTTCATTTGCAGAAGCATCAGACCATAAGAATATATATGGTGTTACTCCACCCGAAACTGTTAAATCAATTATGCCATCAGAAGCTCCACAAGAAGCATCTGTAATAATAGAAGATGCTGATAT
>MENC01000139.1:7707-8098 GCA_001768155.1 Bacteroidetes bacterium GWA2_30_7 | reverse complement strand
CTGTTAATAAACTCGGTGGCAGAATTATTGGGTTTTCAGAAACTGCCTCAACAAGTGTTTCAAAAGGCGAATCGCTTAACGACACAATTAAAACTGTTGCAAACTATTGTGATTTGATTGTAATGCGTCATCCAATTGAAGGAAGTGCTCGTTATGCCAGTGAAGTATCAATGGTTCCGGTAGTTAATGCCGGCGATGGTGCAAATCAACATCCTACTCAAACTTTACTTGATTTATTTTCAATTAAGAAAACTCAAGGAACTCTCGAAAATCTTAATATTTGCATGGTTGGAGATTTGAAATATGGTCGTACAGTTCATTCACTCTTAATTGCGATGTCAGATTTTAATGCTACTTTCAACTTTATTTCGCCCAAAACCCTTCAAATGCC
>MENC01000139.1:2316-7647 GCA_001768155.1 Bacteroidetes bacterium GWA2_30_7 | reverse complement strand
TCACGATACATTTAAATATGCTGATATTATTTATGTTATAAGAGTTCAGAAAGAAAGATTTTCAGACCCAATAGATTACGAAAAAGTTAAAAATGCTTTTATCATTAAAAATAAAATGCTTGAAGGAACTAAACCTAACTTAAAAGTAATGCACCCGCTTCCTCGTGTAAATGAAATAGATACAGATGTTGATGAAAACGAAAAAGCATACTATTTTCAACAAGCCAAAAACGGAGTTTATACACGTCAGGCAATTGTAGCATCAATTTTAGGATTAATTTAAAAATCAGAAAAAAATGAAAGAAGTTAAAGAACTAAAGGTAAATGCAATTAAAAACGGAACTGTAATAGACCACATACCTGCAAAAAGCTTATTTAAAGTAATTTCTATTTTAAATCTTGATAAGATAGATACTCACGTTACATTTGGTACAAACTTGGAGAGTAAACGACTTGGACTAAAATCAATCATCAAAATATCAGATAAGTTTTTTGCAAATGATGAAATTAATAAAATTGCGTTAATTGCACCAGAAGCCAAACTTAACATTATTAAGGACTATAATGTTGTTGAGAAAAAAATTGTAGAAGTTCCAGATAATATAATTGGAATTGTAAAATGTGTTAATCCGAAATGCGTTACAAATCACGAAAAAATTACAACTAAATTTAAAGTTGTATCAAAGCAACATGTTTCATTAAAATGTCATTATTGCGAAAAAATAACTGAACAGGAAAATATTGAGATTTATTGAAATAAAATTATTGTAACTATTAACCCCTTAAATTTGTTTTTTTTGCCACAGATTACACAAATTTTCACAGATTTTAAACCGCCAAAGGCGGTTTTATTTGTGAAAATTAAATTATTATTTTATTTTAATCTGTGAAAATTTGAGTAATCTGTGGCATATATTTGTTTTTTAACATTTTAATGGGGGTGAATTGTTACAAATTGTTTTTAATTTTATGTTTTAATGGCAATCTAAAATCATAATAATCAGTGTCTAATATATGAAAATAGAGTTATGCCAATTAAATTATCATATCGGAAATTTCAAATCAAATTCCGAAAAAATAATATCGCATATTACTAAATCAAAAAAATCAGGCGTTGATTTAATAGTTTTTTCTGAACTTTCTGTTTGTGGTTATCCACCACTTGATATGCTTGAGCAGAAAGACTTTATTGAAGGAGTAAAAATTCATATCAATAAAATTGCTACATTATGTGATGGAATTGCAGCAATAATTGGAGCCCCATCAATTAATTCAAATGAACGAGGTAAAAATTTATTCAATTCTGCCTATTTCCTTTCTGAAGGGAAAATAACATTTATACAAAATAAAACTCTTTTACCAACTTACGATATTTTCGACGAATACCGCTATTTCGAGCCAAATACACAGTTTTCGACAATCAATTATAAAGGAAAAAAAATTGCAATTACTATTTGTGAAGATTTATGGGACAATCAGCCGGTTGAAAATTCATTCGCAAAAAGCAAAATTTATGTTGATTCGCCAATGGAGCATTTAATTAAAGAAAATCCTGATTTAATTATAAATATTGCGGCTTCACCATTCTCGTACAATCATTGTAATAACAGAGCTGTTGTTTTACAAGAAAATGCTGTAAAATATAATCTTCCAATTATTTATGTTAACCAAATTGGGGCTAATACTGAATTAATTTTCGATGGCGGTTCAATGGTAATTAATTCGAAAGGAGAAATTGTTAAACAATTAAAATATTTTGAAGAAGATTCAACGATTATAAATATTAATGAAATTAACCATTTTAAATCATTAATTAAAACAGAGCCAGATTATATTGAGAAAATTCACGATGCATTAATACTCGGCATAAAAGACTATTTTCAGAAAACAGGTTTTTCAAAAGCTGTTCTTGGTTTATCGGGTGGAATTGATTCTGCTTTAGTTTTAACTTTAGCAGTTAAAGCACTTGGAAATGAGAATGTAAGAGTATTATTAATGCCCTCAAAATATTCGTCAGACCATTCAATAAATGATGCAGTTAAATTAGCGAAAAAACTGAATATAAAATTTGAAATTATACCAATTCAGCCTTCTGTTGATTCTGTTGTTTATGGTTTAAAAAACTCGTTTTCAGGACTTTCTGAAGATGTTACTGAGGAAAATATTCAAGCCAGAATAAGAGGAATATTATTAATGGCAATTTCTAATAAATTTGGAAATATTTTACTTAATACCACCAATAAAAGTGAAGCTGCTGTTGGTTACGGAACCTTGTATGGCGACATGAACGGGGGGCTTTCAATACTTGGAGACGTTTATAAATCAGATGTTTATAAATTGGCAAATTTTATAAATAAAGATTCTGAAATAATCCCTTTAAATACAATTTCAAAACCACCTTCGGCAGAATTAAAGCCTGACCAAAAAGATACAGATTCACTTCCCGAATACGATGTTTTAGATAAAATACTCTATAACTTTATTGAACAAAAGAAAAGTATTCAGGAAATTTCCGATTTAGAATTCGATAATAATCTGGTTATGAAAATTGCAAGTATGGTAATTCGTAACGAGTATAAGCGTTTTCAAGCACCTCCAATCTTACGAGTTTCATCTAAGGCATTCGGAATTGGAAGAAGGTATCCGATTGTTGCAAAATATTAAGTTAAGATAAAATGGTTATTTGGTTTTAAATCTAAATGCAAAAGTTTCAAAAATTTCACCTGATACTTATTTTACTTGGAAGTTTAGTCCTTCTGTTTATAATTGCACCGTTATTAGGGCTTTTTTTAAATACATCTTCTGCCGAAATTTTTGAAACTGTAAAAGAAAAAGAAGTTAGAGATAGTATTTGGTTAACAATTTGGACTTCAATGCTTGCAACTGTTGGTTTTGCAATAATTGGAATTCCGTTAGCTTATTTTTTAGCAAAACGAAAATTTCTGTTCCGTCGTTTGATTTTAGGAATAATTGATATTCCGGTTGTAATTCCACATTCAGCAGCAGGTATAGCAATTTTAGGATTTATTTCTAGAGATTCTGCACTTGGTCAAATGGCTGAAAGCGTTGGAATTAACTTAGTTGGGCATCCAATAGCAATTTCTTTGGCAATGGCATTTGTAAGTGTACCTTTTTTAATAAATGCTGCAATTGATGGCTTTTCGTCTGTACCCGACAGATTAGAAAAAGTTGCAATGAGCCTTGGAGCAAGTTCGGCGAAAGTATTTTTTACAATTTCGTTACCATTGGCATGGCGAAATATTGTTTCAGGTTTAATAATGATGTTTGCACGAGGAATGAGCGAATTCGGTGCAGTTGTTATTGTTGCATATCATCCAATGATTACTCCGGTTATGATTTTCGAACGATTTGGTGCTTACGGATTAAGCTATGCCCGACCTGTGGCAGCAATTTTTGTATTTATTTGCCTATTAATTTTTATAGGATTACGAATGTTAACTAAAGAAAAGAATGTATCTCGAAATTAAGAATATAAATAAAAAATTCGAAAATTTTAGTTTAAATAATGTATCATTTGAACTTGAAAAAGGCGATTATTATATTATTCTGGGAGTTTCTGGTTCAGGCAAATCTGTGCTAATGGAAATTATTTCAGGCTTGATAAATGTTGATTCAGGAAGCATAATTCTTGACGGAAAAGACATTACAAATGAGAAAATTCAGAAACGAGATATTGGAATTTTATTTCAAGATTTTGCCGTTTTCCCACACATGACAGTTCGTGAAAATATTGCATATCCTCTTAAATTGCGAAAAATCAATAAATCAGAAATAAATGACAAAGTTCTGTTTTTGTCAACTGAACTTGGAATAAATCATTTATTAGATAAAAATGTTGGACTGCTTTCAGGTGGTGAAGCTCAGAGAGTTGCATTAGCAAGAACTCTTGCTATTTCGCCAAAAATTCTTTTACTCGACGAACCATTATCGGCATTAGATATTGTTTTAAGAAATGAACTCAGAAGTTTGTTACGAAATTTGAACCGAAACGGACAAACAATCATTCATGTAACTCACGATTACGAAGAGGCGGTTTCGTTGGCTAATGAAGTTGCAATAATTCAAAAGGGCGAAATTATTCAATCTGGAAAGCCAAAAATTGTTTTTCAAAATCCTAAATCAGAGTTTGTTGCAAATTTTTCAGGAATTCAGAATTTTTTTAAAGCAAAAATATATTACGATGAAAAAGATGCAATCAAAAAAGCAACATTAGAAAACGGTTTTGAAATTGCTATTTCGTGTAATGAAGTTGATTGTGAGGGAAATATAATTGTAAGAAGTGAAAATATTTTAATTTCCGAAGAAAGAATAGATTCAAGTGCCATAAATAATTTTAAAGGACTTATTATAGATGTTTTTCCAACTGCCTTAGGAGTTGAAATTATTGTTGACGTTGGAGTGGAGTTTTACGTTACAGTTACAAAATCATCATCTCGAAAATTGGATTTAATTCAGGGGAAAGAAATTTGGATTTCGTTTAAAGCAACTTCTGTACAATTTATTAGTTGATTTGTTTAACCACATAGGCACAGTAGAAACATAGATTCGCACATAGTTGCTTGATGAAAATAAACAGTAGAAAATGACAATACAGAATGATTTTACAGATGACAAATGCATCAAATTCCCCCTTAAAAGTGGATTAGAGGGATTTTTTCTCCAAGTGAATCTAAGAAAATCAGTGAATTAAATCAGTGAAAATTTGTGCAATTAGTGGCAAAAACATTTTAAAAAATATCTATGTAAAACCTATGTGACTATGATTCTATGTGGTAAAATAAGTATAAAAATTGTTGTACTATAGTAACAAAAAAGTAATTTTACAAAAGTAAAAAGCAAATTATGATTCAATTCGAAGAAGCATATAAAATAGTTTTAAATTCAGCAGTAAGTCTTGAAAAAGAACAAGTTAACATTTTCAATTCTCTTGGAAGAGTTATAGCAAATGATATTATTTCAGATATCAACATGCCTCCATTTAACAAATCTGCAATGGATGGCTATGCATGCCGAAAAGCTGATGTAAAAAATCTATTGGAAGTATTAGAAGTAATTCCAGCCGGAAAAGCTCCCACAAAAGCAATTGGAGTTAATCAATGCTCAAAAATAATGACCGGAGCAATGCTTCCCGAAGATGCCGATTGCGTTCACATGGTAGAAGAAGTTGATGTTTTGGAGAATAACAAAATTAAATTCAAGGGCGAATACGTAAAGGACAATATTGCAAAAAAGGCTGAAGATATTAAAGTTGGAGACAAACTTTTAAACGCATATAAAATTATTAAACCTCAAGATATTGCAGTGCTTGCA
>MENC01000139.1:0-2226 GCA_001768155.1 Bacteroidetes bacterium GWA2_30_7 | reverse complement strand
TTTGAATTA
Organism: Bacteroidetes bacterium GWA2_30_7; assembly: GCA_001768155.1. Taxonomy (GTDB): domain Bacteria; phylum Bacteroidota; class Bacteroidia; order Bacteroidales; family GWF2-33-38; genus GWA2-31-9. Next base: position 2,217 of record MENC01000139.1, on the reverse strand, counting down.
ATCGAAAAAGCATTAAAAACCAATGATATAGTAATTCTTTCAGGAGGAGTTTCAATGGGCGATTTTGATTACGTGCCCGATGTTATGAAAAAACTTGGATTTGAAATTTTAATCAGCCAGATTGCAATTCAGCCCGGAAAGCCTACTGTTTTTGCAAAAAATGGCAATAAATTTATTTTCGGATTACCTGGAAATCCTGTTTCTTCGTTTACACTTTTTGAATTATTGGTTAAGCCATTTGTTTATAAGTTAATGAATTGCGATTTCAAACCTATTGCAATTAAAATGCCTTTAGCTTCAACATTTTTCAGAAAACGTACTGAAAGGTTAGCATGGGTTCCAGTTAAAATTAATCAAAATTATGAAATAGAACCTGTTGAATATCATGGATCTGCACATATAAATTCGTTAACAGAAGTTTTTGGATTAATGCCTGTTGCGATTGGTATTTCGGAAGTAAAAAAAGGAAGTTTAGTTTATGTTAGACAAATTTAACAGGCGAATAAATTATTTACGCATTTCTGTAACCGACAGATGTAATTTACGATGTACTTATTGTATGCCCGAAGAGGGAATTACACTTTTGCCACACAAAGAAATTTTAAGCTTTGATGAAATTTACGAAGTGGTTAAGGTAGCTGTAAACTATGGAATAGATAAAATCAGACTAACTGGTGGAGAACCATTAATTAGAAGAGGTATTGTTGATTTAGTTAGAATGCTGAAATCAATTGACGGTATTAAAGACCTAGCAATGACAACTAACGGAGTCATGCTTGAACAATATGCAAACGATTTAAAATCAGCAGGATTAGATAGAGTAAATATTAGTCTCGATACTATTAATTCTGAAAAATTCCGAAAAATTACACGCAATGGCGATATAAATCAGGTATTTAAAGGAATTGAAGCAGCAAAAATGGCAGGGCTTAAGCCAATAAAAGTAAATTGTGTAGTAATGAAATCTTCAAATGAAGATGATGCCGTAGAAGTTGCTGAGTTTTGCAAAAAAAATAACTTACAAGTTCGATTTATTCACATGATGAATCTCGAAACTGGCGAATTTTCGATTGTTGAAGGAGGCGAAGGTGGCGATTGCGAACGTTGCAACAGACTCCGACTTACCAGCAACGGAATGATAAAGCCATGCCTATTTGATAACAACGAATACAACATTCGTGAAATGGGAGCCGAAAATGCAATTAAAATGGCACTTGCCGAAAAACCAATTTGTGGCTCATTCAATAAAAGCAATAAGTTTTATAATATCGGGGGATAATCCTTTGTTTATATTGCTGGTTATAAGCTTGTTGTAAAATTTAAAGAAAAACCTGAATTATTTGTTTTCTTATACACCCTGTTTACAATATTTATTATTGATTAAAAGCAGTATGACTACAAATGTTTATACAAATAAATTACAAAAAGTTTACAAAATATTAAATCACCTTATGATGATTTATAAAAAAGTATTACATTTGAAATAATGTTTAATAAAAACTGTACATGTTCAATTATATGTGGAAATATTGTGTGGTTTTTCCGATGTTATAAAGGAGTTGGCAGCCATTTTATGACGACAGTTTTTCATAGACAATTTCTTCGTTCAAATAGTTATTAAATGACAAACTTGAAACAACTTTTTATCAACTTGACATTTGTTTGCACTTTGACAGTTGCGAACGGACAGATTAAAGAATTACCTGAAATATTAATTTTTCAATCTCTTGACCAGCTTAAATCAATTCCAATTGATTTGGATGTAATAGACACCTTAAAGAGTATGAATGGCTACATCTATGCCGGAGGCGACAGTATATATGTTCAATTAAGAATAAAAGACCAAACTAAATTTTTCAAATTGGAGAATACACAAACAGCAAATGAAGAAAGGGTGGGTTCATCCATAAAATTATTGAACAATAAAGCATTTTTATTCATACATCTAGGTTGGTCTGGTTGGCATTCAGGGATGATGGACGGTGGAGGAATGGAAAATACAGACACATACATTATAGATGTTTCTTCTATGAAATATATTTTCCTAAATACTTTAGAATCCGAAACTAGTTATCGCTTAGACCCAGATTTCACTCAAAAAGACAACTATCTATCTAAAGGTTTTAAAGATGAATTAAACATCGAAATTGCAGACAATCGCTTAATTATTTTTCAAACAAATAAAATATTATATGAAAATTCCAAAGATAGTATTAA
>MENC01000138.1:6849-12712 GCA_001768155.1 Bacteroidetes bacterium GWA2_30_7 | reverse complement strand
TAACAAATGTTGTCAAACTTAATACATTGATTGTTAATAACTTATTAAATTTGTTAATAAGGGGTTTTTAGACAGTCTGACGGTTGGTATAAGAATAGTAGCCGACTGCGTTGCACTTTCCTGGTCAAGTTACAATAAAGTTGAAGCGGGCTAAAACCGCTCAAAAACCTACTATCCCGGCTATTATTTTTATACATTGTTAGCGCATGTTATTATTAATTTTATTGTATTCAAAAATTTCATGAAACCGTTCTCTGATATGTCTCAATTGGTAATCATTGTATATTTTTTTCAAAATAGGCTTAAATTCTCTATCTATCTTAATCTTATTTGAACCATGAGTCGGCACTGTATGTCTAATTATATGAAAACAGTTAACTTTATCAATGAAATCAGATGAATTGTAAAGGCGATTTATAAATTCAAGAAAGTTATCTTGATCTAAGAATGCTTCTTGATATAATCCTCCGATTGCAATATTAGATTCTCTTTCTAATTCAATAAAAATTGGATAATTAAATTCACCTTTTTTTGACCTATAGAAGCCTATTTCTTTAAAAAAATCATAGGACCTTTCATTTAAATAATCTGCAATATGATGACAGAAATGATAAATAAGCCATTCCCGGACATAATATCTTTTCCATGTCTTTCTCCCATCATCCATCTTTGTAATTAAAGGCTTGGAATTGTCACAGTTTTCACGTAAGTAATTTTTTAAGAATACTGATACTTCATGTTCATCTCTTGTTAATTTAAAGGAATGATCAATTATATATGAGGATAATTGATCATGAATTTCTAGAACTTCTATACCATGTAAGTATTGAATACTATCAAATAATGTAACTAAATCAGTAGTTTCATTAATAATATTTTTTAAGGCAACTAATACTGCCGTGTTTAAATTGTGTTCAGAAATTTGATTTAAATATTTTATCAAATCTATTATTCGCTCATGTAGCCTATAATTATTAGCTTTTAAAAACCCTATACATTGTATATATGAAAATAAATCATGCTTATTGTCAAATGGAATAATTTCTAATTCTTTAATTAGTAAAACTATTCTTTTTTGACTTCTCATACTCATTTTCAAACATGCGAACCAGAAAGAGGATTTGGGAAAGATATTATTTAATAGTATGGATTTAAGCCTATTAAAAAACATATTTCCATCATATAATTGTTGTTCCTTATCTAGTATTAAAAGAATAAAAGCACCTATATTTTCGGCAAAAGACTTAAATGATTCATTTGATGGATTTTTGAAGTTTTTCAATATTTCAATTTCACTTTCAAAATCATTTATCTGAACAATAGATCTTGCAATCAAATATTGCCAATAAGGTAAAATATTCAAATACAATAAGTTAATATTTCTCAAATCAATAAAATTTTTCCTGAACAGTCCAAGTAGTAAAAGATTTGATAATGAATTAATAATGTGTGTGGCTTCTTCAAGAATAGATTCATTTTTAGCTAGTTTTTGTACTTCATTTTTTAAATATACGCTATTAATTTCCACGATCTGATCGGCAATAATTAATACAGAAACATAATCTAGTAATTCTTGTATTGTATTAAAAGTTGATAAACTTTTATCATATCTGAGTCTGAAACTTTCTTCCAGTTTTGCTATTATTTCAAGATATATTAAATCATGGATCTCATTTTCATTTCCATAATTCCAAGTTTCACAAATAATCCAAGCTAAAAATGGTTCAATAGATTTCTTTGACTTATTAAGATTATTTTTGAAATTATTAACTCGTTCATCAGGGAGATCGACTAGTGCATTTTGTATGATGATTTTCTCTCCAATTTGTTCGACTTTATTAATATAGTCTAGATTTATCCATCCACTTATTTCGTATAGATGCTTGTCTAAGATGTATGGATATTTATAATTTGGAATATATTTATTAAAAGAATTTTCGAATTCAAGAACTTTGTCAAAGAAATTATAATTTATTGTAATAATCCAAAATACATTTTGACAAACTGTGGTTTTATCTATTAAATTGAATATTTGATTAAAAAAATTTGTTTGAAATTTTTCAATATTTTCAATAACGATAAATATCTTTTTTGCACTGACTTCATTATTAAATAAATTAGCCATTTCATCAAAGCCATTTAACGGCTGGCGACATAAATCTCTAACTTTTTGAATTAGTCTATCTTCTAACGATATATCAGAATTATATTCAGATAATATTATTTTTAAAAATGATTGATCTTCTAGACACTTACTGATATAATGGGTCTTGCCACTTCCAGCAGAACCAGAGAGTAAAAAACATTTGCCAAATTTAGGTTTAGTAACCAAAGAGTGTAAAATTGATATTTCACTGTTTAAATTCCGAAATACATGTAAACTTTTATTACCCTTATTTTCAGTTAAATTGCTTTCCTTATTAATTAAACTAAAAGGTTTTAACTCCGAGAATAATTCCAATATTTCATACTGAATATTAGAATATTTTTGATCTAACCTTACGTGCGATAATGAATTTAATAAAGATTTGAGTTGGTAACTAGCATCTGGCAAGTCATAGTTTTTAATTTTACTAATAATTCCTGATATTCTAAATACCCATGTGTCATTATATATAAATTGATAAAATAGGTTGGATAGACTATTATTCTTTACATCATAAAATGTTTTACCATTCAAAATGTCAATAGTAATTTTACGTTCTTCATATTTTACAATTTCAATCCAGTTTCTAATTCCTTCATCTACTGGAATAATTTTGCTATTCTTGTTTATTAATTCAATTATTTCATCATTCTGTAAACTAATTTTATTTAGTTGAAACAAAGATGTTTTGCTTAATAATTCCACATGTTCAATTAATTGGTTTGTGCTTAATGTTTCATTTTTAGCGCTTTCTACTAAGAGTTTTAATTGATTATCTATGTTATTTATCGATTCTAATTGACTCCGGAATTTCAAATCCTGAATATATTTCCATGCTTCATCTTGATACAGAACTTCTTCTTGAAATAATTTTAAAAGTTCTCTAATACCTGGATCAATATTTAAAGGAATTTCTTGTTTAGTAGAATTTTCAATTAATTGGTTTATTCTTGAATTTGTCCATATCTCTTCTTTATTTCTTATGTCTTTATTTATTGTCCATTTTTTTAATGCATTCAAATAAGCTAATTCTAATTGATTTTGAATATTGATATTTCCAATAATTTTCCGTAAAGAAAATTTGCCGAAATCAGTTAAAAAGTTTGCTATTATTCCAAGTAAAATAGATTCCATATAGACTTATTTCTATTTAGTTGTATTCTTTATAATGTGCGCTAACTAGTGTATAAGTGCACCTGCCTCCACAAGTTTCTGTTTTTAAATCAATTACTATCCGATAATAAACGTTTGTAAACGTTTACAAATAGTAATTTTTTTTATTTCTTATTGCTCAAAAGTAAATTTTAAAAATTATTAATACAAATAATAATAATATAATTATCAATACAATGCAAAAATGCTTGCTATATTCAGATTTCCCGACATAGACAGAAAAGTCATTGAGGCTTAATTGTACAATAATCTATTTATTTTAATTTTGAATCAACGCAGAGTCCCTGCGGAGAAATATCCAGAGTATTTTAACAGATTATCGCTCAATGGGGATGGGCTGTTGGAGAAGGCGTTTAAGTAATTTGTGCTATTAAGAAAACTCAAATCCCAAATCCTAAATCCAAAATCCTAAATCCCAAATCCTAAATCCTAAATCGTAAATCCCAAATCCCAAATTACCTCTTAGGTCGATTTGACCTTTCGCGAGCCATTTTTTCTAATTTTTCCTGAAAGCTTGATTTCTTTTTTGGTGGTTTTGCTTTACTTTCTTGAAGTTTACGTAGTACAGACGCATCGTCTATCATAAATCTGCGGATTAATTCCATTTGAGCAAATGTTATAACGTTTGCTAGAAAGTAATAATAACTTAACCCTGAAGCATAACTATTAAACCAGAATAAGAACATTATTGGCATTAAGTACATCATAACTTTCATACCGGGCATTGAATTTTGACTAGGATTCATTTTATTCTGCAAATGAGTATAAATTAGTGTACTTATAGTCATCAAAATTGTAAATAAACTTACATGGCTTCCATAAAACGGAATTTCAAACGGTAATGTAGCAATTGAGTCATAAGAAGATAAATCGTCTGCCCATAAAAAACTTTTCTGACGTAATTCAATTGATGCAGGGAAAAATCTAAACATTGCAATTAAAATTGGAAATTGTAACAGCATTGGCAAACAACCTCCCATAGGATTTACTCCAACTTTTCGGTACAATGCCATTGTAGCTTGTTGACGTTCCATTGTTTTATCTTTTGGGATTTTGGCATTTATCTCGTCAATTTGAGGTTTCAGAACTCTCATTTTGGCTGTTGACTGATAAGATTTGTAAGTTAATGGGAACAAAACAAGTTTTAGTAAAATAGTCAAAATCAATATTATAATTCCATAATTTGAGATGTAATTTTCTAAGAAATTGAAAACCGGAATTACTGCAAATCTATTAATCCATTGCATTAAGAAAAAGCCCCACCCAAGTGGAACAAGTCGTTCGAGTTCTAAACCGTCTCCTTGTGCTTTTAAAGTATTATAGTGATTTGGTCCAAAAAAGAATTTTAATGGCACACTATACTCATTTTTAGCTTCATAAGGAATACTTATTTCTGATTTAAATATTTTTAAAAGAGATTTATGCTTAAATTGTGTAGAACTTATAAATGCTCCCTGAAATGACTCATCGGCAATTAAAACAGACGAAAAAAATTGTTGCTTATAGCCAATCCATTTTAGTTTTGTACGTATAGTTTCTTCTTCTTTAGCACTTGTTTCAGATAAATTGTCAACATCTTCGTTATAAAACTTATAATATAATCCGGTATATGTGTTTTCAAAGTCAACACCTTTTTCCTGTGAGTGAATATTACTTTCCCAGTCTAAAGTTAAATAATTTGAATTATCGGAAATTATATTATTTAATCCAATAAAATTTATACTTAATTTAAGCATAAACGAATCTGGTTCAAGCTTATATGCGTATTCTAGATATTTATTTGGTTCGGCATAAAGTCGCATCGAAAATTCATTTGGATTTCTCCCGTCAACTTTCTTAAAATACATTTCGTTTGTTGAAATGCTTCTGTTGTTGGCAAAAAATTTAAGCCCAAAAATTGTTGAATCTCCATCGAAAAGTATAAGAGGAAGCGAATCGTAACGTTTAAAGTTTTTTAGTTCTACTGAATATAATCTTCCACCTTTTGAAGAAATAATTGCTTTAATATTATTGTTTTCAATTGTATAAAATTCGTTTTCGCCTTCGGCGGCATTTGAAAATACACCGAATTGATTTGATAAGGATTCTTTTTTAATAGAATCGCTAACTGTTGAATCTGCTGTAATAGTGTCGGCTAAGGCTGATTTTTCTGCTTGAATTTTTGCTATATTAATTAATGAGTCTGCAATAACTCTTTCAATAGAATCGTTTTTCTGTTTATTTTTTTCTAATTGCTCTTTACTTGGAGATGAAATAATACCATAAACAACAAGAATCGCTGCAATAATTACTATACCTATAATCGAATTTCTATCCATTTTTATTCCTAATCTTTATTTTTTTTACTAACTAATAGATTGCTTCGTACCTCGCAATGACGAAAATCTTCTAATTTCTAATTTTTTTGCCACATTTCGACATGCTCAATGCACCGCAAAGGCACTAAGGCACTAAATTATCTTCAACTACTCAACCTATAAACTCCTCAACTTTTAAACTTATCAACTCATCAACCTATAAACTTATAAACTCTTCAACATTACT
>MENC01000138.1:0-6831 GCA_001768155.1 Bacteroidetes bacterium GWA2_30_7 | reverse complement strand
TAATTCCAGTCGAAATCATTCCTGCTTTTTCGTATTGTTCTAAGTATGAATTATTAAACTCATATCTATGGCGATGTCGTTCGTTAATTAACGCTTTTCCATAAGCTGCAAATGCGTGAGTTCCTTTTTTAACTTTGCAAGGATATGAACCAAGTCGCATTGTTCCACCTTTTTCGATAATGTTTTTTTGTTCTTCCATTAAATCTATTACTGGGTGGGGGGTAGTTCGGTTCATTTCGCGTGAATTGGCTTCTTTCAACCCTAATACATTTAATCCAAATTCGATAACTGCACATTGCATTCCCAGACAAATTCCAAAAAAAGGAATCTTATTTTCACGTGCATATTTTATTGCATTTATTTTTCCTTCAATTCCTCTATGTCCAAAACCTGGAGCTACAAGGATTCCTTGCATGTCTTTAAACTTTTCAACACTATTTTCAATCGTAACGTATTCAGAATGAATGAATTTTAAGTGAACTTTACATTCGTTTTCAGCACCGGCATGTATAAATGATTCGCTGATTGATTTATATGCATCAGAGAGTTCAACATATTTTCCAACTAATGCAATATTAACATGAGTTTTTGGATTGTTTAATTTTTTAAGAAAATCGTTCCATGGAATTAATGTTGGTTCAGTTTTCAATGCCAAACCTAATTTTTTCAGTACTGTTACATCAAGTTTTTCTTTGTGCATCAATATTGGAACTTCGTAAATTGTACAAACATCAATTGATTCGATAACCGATTCAAAATCGACATTACAAAATAATGCTACTTTTTTTCTTAATTCTTTGTTTAAAGGATGTTCGGTTCGTAAAACCAATATATCGGGTTGAACCCCATTTTCGAGTAATAATTTAACAGAATGTTGTGTTGGTTTTGTTTTTAATTCGCCTGGTGCTGAAAGATAAGGAACTAATGTTAAGTGAATTACAAGGCAGTCTTTGCCGATTTCCCATTTAAGCTGACGTACAGATTCGATATAAGGTAACGACTCAATATCGCCAACTGTACCGCCAATTTCGGTAATTATAATATCGTATTTATGCTTTGAGCCTAATAGCTTAATTCTTCTTTTTATTTCATCTGTTATATGAGGAATAATTTGAACGGTTTTTCCAAGAAAATCGCCTTTACGTTCTTTATCAATTACAGTTTGATAAATTCTACCGGTTGTAACATTATTTGCCTGCGATGTTGGAATATTTAAAAATCTTTCGTAATGACCTAAGTCTAAGTCGGTTTCGGCACCATCTTCGGTAACATAACATTCGCCATGTTCGTAAGGATTTAGCGTACCAGGGTCAATATTAATATAAGGGTCGAACTTTTGAATTGTAACCGAATAGCCTCTTGCCTGAAGAAGTTTTGCAAGCGATGCGGATATGATTCCTTTTCCTAATGATGATGTTACACCGCCTGTTACAAAAATGTATTTAGTTGCCAATTTTGATATTTTTAAAGTGGCAAAGTAAAGAATTATAATTGAAAAATTGTAAAAAAATTCATAAGTTCAATTTGGTTTCAGAGATTTCTAAAATCCCATTGGGATTTAATGTGAATAACCCCCAATGAAATTGGTGGAAATGGTGTAAATGTGTAGCAACACTGAAAGTGTTGAATATCCTTACTTAACCTTTTCAACTACTTAGTAGTTAAGTTGCACATTGATTACTAAAAAATCAAATAAATCACAAATAACATTTCGGCAAACTCAATGCACCGCGATTATTTAATATTCAAACGGTTTTGAGAATTGAATTTTGGAATTTATTTGACATTTGTTTTTTTGTTTTTTGGCGTTTTCTTACTAACACTAATTATTGGTTTTTTGCAACTGTTTTGAATGTATGAATTATTTCGTCACCATAAATATCACCATAATTATTAATACACCAATCTCTGAGTTCATCTACTCCCTCATTTTTTGACCATAAAATTAATTTTCTAAGTTCTTTAATAAAGAGATTTTCGTTAATGCTCATTCTTACAAGAATATATTTTGAAAATTCTAACATAAAATTTAATTTTTAATGATTAATAATTATTTAATTTTTTTTTGCTCCCTTTTATACAACGAAGTTATTTTTTTATTCAGCCCTTTAAACAAATTATTTTATACTTTGCTTAAATTGATTAGGAACAATTTGTTTTGGTTTTTAACAAAGATACTAAGAACGTCAACGTTAGTGATTGGCGGGTATAAAAATCATGGTTGTTGGGCAATCAAAATGATTTTTTTATGACGAACTTAGCATCTTTGTTTGTTATCATTGTGTAAATCAGCGATTATTTATAAAACGAGTACCGAATTTTCTGAAAAGCCTAAATTGGAAGGAACTATTTTATCAGCTTCAGAATCGTTATGCCACATTGTTCCATCTATTAAATATCGGAATTGGTATTCTTTACCTACATCAAGTACTACTTTGGTCATGTAATCTCCATCTTTTACTTTATTGAGATTTGTTTTATTTTCTTCCCAATTATTAAAATCGCCAAGTAATTGAACTGATTTTGCTGATTTTACATAGTTTTTTGGTAAGCAAAATGTAACAACACAAACTGGTTTTGTTTTTAAATATTGTTTTTTCAGACTCATAGTATTTAAATTTAAAAGTTATTAATAATTAAAAATTTTTAGTAATAGTATTCTTTGTAATAAGGTTGTTCTTCAAATTTATTTGAATACTTTACAGCGTTAATATTTTCTGAACTATTTTCAGAATTTGGTTTTCCCAATGAATGAATTTTGACTTCATCTGATTTTTTGATAGAAGATTTATCCTCCTTTTTTTTTTTTCAGTTTCCATAATTTTAAATTTTAAATGAATACTTAATAATTTTGTCATTACAAATATATTTTAGTACAAAGAATATTCGATTAATTGTAGATTAATGAAACATTAAGTTCAGATTAATGCAACAAATAGAATTGATTCAAAGCACATTACTAATGTAAATTGATTTTTTTTAATATATGATTTTAGTGTACTCCAAAAAATAATTAATTATAAAATGCTACAAAGAAGCAAAGACGCTAAGAAATGCAAAGTTTTAAAAAACAACAGATTATAATTATTAAAACTTTGTATCTTTGCGTCTTTGTGGCAAAAAAAAACTTTTCGGAGGGGACTTATGATTTTAAAATGAAAGGCTACCGATAAATAGTAAGAAAATGAATTTGAAACTTAAAAGTTTATCAATCTTCTATTTTCATAACATAACCAAATCCGACAATCGTATGCAAAAGTGTAGGAGAGAAATCTTTATCAATTTTATTTCTGATAGAGTTAATATGAACGTCAATTACGTTTGTATTTGAATTGAATGAAAAACCCCAAATTTTTTCTGCAATTTCAATTCTGTCGAATACTTTCCCAGTATTGCTTATTAAAAGTTCAAGTATTGAAAATTCTTTTGCAGTTAGTTTAATATCTTTTTTATTTCTATTAACTTTTTTTGTAATTGTGTCTATTTCAAGGTCGGCAAGTTTTAATGATGGTGAAATTATTGTTTCGGTGTGCCTTCGGCCTAATGCTTTTATACGTGCATGAAGTTCTTTAAAACTGAAAGGTTTAATTAGATAATCGTCTGCGCCACAATTGAAACCTTCAATTTTATCTTCCACAGAATCTAGTGATGAGAGCATTATTATAGGAATTTTAACATTGCCGTTACGTATTTTTTTACATAATTCCAATCCGTTTATTCCGGGTATTATTATATCTAAAATTATAATGTCAAATTCTTTGTTAAAGATAAGTTTTTCGGCTGTAGCACTATCGTAAGCAACTGTTACATAGTAATCATTTTCTTCTAAACCAAGTTTTACAAATGCTGAAATTTTTGTATCGTCTTCAACTAATAAAATTTTCATAAATTAATTATTGGATATTATTATGTAACAAAAGTAATTAATATTTTTTTTTTACAAAAAATATGTATTTTTTAAACCGATAAAAATAGATATTTTTGTCAAAATTCATTTTATGTGCATAATGAAAAGAGGTGATATACATTTAATTAATTGATTTTTTGTAATCTAAATAAGAGTTTTTCAATAACATATCTCTTTATCAGATTTTGCGAATTAAAAAATAAACTTAACTAAAATAATGTTTCAATAATAAATCCAATGAAGCTAAAAACTATTAAACCGGCAAAACCCATAAAAAAAGCAATTCCTTCAAAAATTGCCAAGAAAAGCGAAATTAAACAGGTGAAAGATAAATATATTGAATTATACGATTTTGCTCCTTCGGGTTATTTCACTATTTCTAAAGTAGGTGAAATTATTGAACTGAATTTGAGCGGTGCAAATATGCTTGGCATTGAACGTTCTTTATTGAAAAACAGGAGATTCGATTTTTTTATATCTAAAGAATCAAAACTTGGCTTTAATCTTTTTATTGCTAAAATATTTAACTCAAAAGTAAAAGAAACTTGTGAATTAACTCTAACAATTAATGGTGATATTCAGACTTATGTGCATATTTCTGGAATTGCTTCAGCTAATGGCGAAGAGTGTTTTTTAACAATGATTGATATTAGTAATTTAAAAAATAATGAAGAAAAACTTATTAATTCCAGAACCGAATGGATTGAAACATTTGATTTAATCCCCGATATGATAACAATTCTTGATGTAAATCACAGAATTGTACGTGCAAATAAAGCTTCAATTGAAAAACTTGGAATTTCGCCGCAGGATTTAACAGGTTTAAATTGTTATCAATGTATTCACGGAAAGCAGGAATCTCCTTCATTTTGTCCTCATTCGCTAATGCTTAAAGATGGGAAAGAACATATTGCAGATTTTCATGAACAAAAACTTGGAATGGATTTGCTTGTAAGTGTTACTCCAATTAAAGATAAAAATGGGAAAATAACTGGTTCAGTTCATATTGCCAGAGATATTACAGAACGAAAGAAAAAAGAAAATGAACTAAAAAAACTCAACAGAACTTTAAACGCACTTAGCAAGAGTAGTCAGGAAATGATTCATGCTAAAGACGAGGTGCATTATCTTAATGAAGTGTGTAAAATTATAATTAATAATTGCGGATATGCAATGGTATGGGTAGGTTATGCTGAAAATGACAAAGATAAAACAGTTAGACCTGTAGCTTTTTCGGGATTTGAAGAAGGTTATCTTGATACACTTAAAATATCATGGGCTGATTCCGAGAGAGGTAAAGGTCCAACCGGAACTGCAATCAGAACTGCAAAACCTGCTATGTGCAAAGATATGACCATCGACCCTGCTTTTAAGCCATGGCGTTACGATGCTATAAAAAGAGGATATGCATCGTCAATAGTATTTCCTTTAGTAAATGATAGCAAAGCTTTTGGTGCTATTACTATTTATTCTATAGAACCTGATTCTTTTTCAAAAGAAGAAGTTGAATTACTTTCAGAATTGGCAAATGACCTTGCTTATGGAATTATTTCTATCAGAAGCCGTATTGCACAAAAAATAGCGGAAGAAGCATTAATAAGGAGTGAAGAAAAATATCGCTTATTGTTTAACGAAATGATTGATGGATTTGCTTTTCACGAAGTAATTCTCAATAATGATGGAGAACCATGCGATTATAGATTTTTAAGTGTAAATCCTGCTTTTGAAAAAATGACGGGATTAAAAACAAATGATATAATAGGTAAAACTGTATTAGAAGTTCTGCCTGATACTGAAATATATTGGATTGAAAAATATGGAGAAGTGGCTTTGTCGGGAAAAAGTATTGAATTTGAAAATTATAGTTCACCATTACAAAAACATTTTAAAGTATGCTCCTTTAGTCCTCAGAAAGGCTTTTTTGCTGTTATATTTGAAGATATAACAATACGAAAAAATACCGAAAAAGCAATTCTTGAAAGAGATGAAAAACTACAAAAATATGCCGAGGAATTAAAAGAAAGTTTAGCAACAAAAGACAAATTTTATAAAATCATTGCCCACGACCTGAAAAATCCTTTTATAAGTTTGATTGGTGCTTCAGAATTACTTTATGGAAATGTTGAAAAATTCGATACTGGAAAAATTGCTAAACTTGCAAAAATACTTAATGATTCGGCAAAAAGCGGTTACGAAATGCTTCTTAATTTACTCGAATGGGCAAGGTCACAAACAGGAAGCTTAGTGTTTAACCCCGAAAAAATTAATATAAAAAAGTTAACAAAAAATTATTCAAATTTAATTGAATACTCAAATAACAAAAACATAAATTTAAACTTCAATATTGACGACGATTTACATGTAATTGCCGATAAAAATATGCTTGATACAATATTGCGTAATCTTATCGGTAATTCATTGAAATTTACGCCTAAAGGCGGAGAAATAATCATAAGTACAAAAGAAGAAAACAATTCGGTTATTATTTTTGTAAAAGATACAGGAGTAGGTATTGCGAAAAGCGACCTTGATAAACTTTTCAGGACAGATATAAAATTTAGCCTTCCCGGAACCGAACATGAAGAAGGAACCGGATTGGGTTTGTTATTATGCAAAGAATTTGTCGAGAAGCATGGCGGTAAAATATGGGTAGAAAGTGAAGAAAATAAAGGATGTACTTTTTATTTTACACTTTGTAACTGAACTTAATTATGAGTCCACTCCAAAAAGTCAAAAGATGCAAGATAGCCACAAAATCACCAAAGCACCAAAAACCACAGAAATAAGATTGTCAAATACCTTTCGTGAAAATTTTGTGTTTTAGTGCTTTGGCGATGCACTGAGCATGTCGAAGTGTGGCAAAAAAAGACTTTTCGGAGCGGGTTCAATTATGGATATTTTAAAATTAAAAGCTATGGAATTTC
>MENC01000137.1 GCA_001768155.1 Bacteroidetes bacterium GWA2_30_7 | reverse complement strand
TAACTTGCAAAAGAACCTGCATCTAATGTTGTGTTTGAACCTGCACAATAACTTAATGTCCCTGTTATTGAAGGTGTTGGAAGTGCATAAATAGTTAATACTCCATTTACATTTGTAGTTCCATTCCAGAATCCACCGTTAAATCCTCCATAAGCATAAGTACCACTATTATATCTAAATCGACTAGCATAATAATAAGTACCAGCTGGTAAAGAACCTAAGTTTGCCATATACTCATCATTATTACCGGCATCAACATTGTAACTGGCTACAACCCAGTCAGTCCAAGTTGAAGGGTCTGTGTTTGATGTACTGTAGCCTATCCAAGCTTCGATATTTGCACCTTGTCCGCCAGCTTCTGTAATACCAGCTTGATAAATTTGTGCATAAGCATTGAAAACTCCACCGTTGCAAACTGCTCCAGAAGAGGGCCATTGAAGATTACACCAATCAACAGTTGCTAACGGTAATGCTTCGGTAACTGTTATAGTCCAGTTTTGGGTTGATGCATCTTCAGCAATTATTGTATAAACAACAGGATTTGTAAAGTCGTTAGCAGTTGTTCCGCTTACTTGTGAAGTTGCTGCAATTTCTGCACTTGCAGCCGGTGATAGGGTAAATGTAGCAACAAGAGTTGTAAGGTTAGTTCCATTTGCAACTTCAATGTCAACAGTGAAATTTATATTATCAATTATTGCAGCACCTGTTTGTTCTACAAAGCTGTATGCTGTAATTTCCTTAGCTGAACTTAATGCTGATGCAGGAGCCAAGCCAAAACCAGTTAATGAATTATCGGTTGTAGTGGTTTCAAACCTGATACTAGGATCTGTCCAACCAGTTATTTCACCTGTAGTAATGCCACTTTTTAATGAGATATTCTGATTCAATGTAGAAACACCATTTCCACTCCAATTTGTTCCAGGGTCAGAACCAGCGGTTCCAAACATATCTTGCAAAACTCCGCCTAACCAAATTTCCAAAGCATCGTCGCCATTAAAAGTAAAGGTTTTTGTATAAAATGCTGCACCATTTGCAACAACAAAATCATTAAAACCAGTTCCAGTTCCGCTTACATCTGCATCGGTACCAATAACAATTACTGCATTATCGGCTAAAGTACCGGTAGTTAATGTAAAATCTGATACTGGGGCTCCACCATTTGTTCCCTTTTTTACATCTAAGTTTGTTACTGAAAAATCAATTGTTGAACCGGACTTATTCCATAGTTCAATTCCTTTTGGAGTAGAACCAACACCAGTTTCAATATACTGGCTGATTATGAGTTGTGAAAAACTCATTGATGATATTAACATCAAACATAAAAACGATAATAAAGATAATTTCATAATTTAAGTATTTTAGATTTGTAAATTTTATTTAAAAGGATAACAAATTTATTATTAAAGCTACACTCATTACTAAATATACTTGTAGAGTTATTAATAGTTTGTTGATTGATATTGTTGATAAAGTTATATAACATGTTGATAAATTTTAATTTTCAGTTTTAGGATATTAATTTTCAATACAATAAAAAAAAGCAGAATAAATTATTACTCCGCTTTTTTAATTGTTTATAACTTTTTCTATTTTGAGCCTAAATATCTTTCAGCATCAAGTGCTGCCATACAACCCGAACCTGCTGCTGTAACTGCCTGTCTATAATGTTTATCCTGAACATCCCCACATGCAAATACTCCTGAAATATTAGTTAAAGTTGTATTCGGTTTTGTAATAATATAACCTGTTTCATCTGTTTCTATAAATGGTTTGAAAACTTCAGAATTTGGCTGATGACCAATTGCAACAAAAAAGCCGGTAACGTTTATTTTTACTTCTTCTCCGTTTTTGTTTAATAATATTGCTCCGTCAACCCCTTTGTCTCCAAAAATTTCTTTGGTGGAATGTTCAAATAGAACTTCAATATTTTTTGTTTTAAAAACTCTATCTTGCATTGCTTTTGAAGCTTTTAAATAATTTTTACGAACAATTAAGTATATTTTTTTACAAATTCCTGATAAATAAGTTGCTTCTTCACAAGCTGTATCTCCTCCACCAACAACTGCAACATCTTGACCTCGATAGAAAAAACCGTCGCAAGTTGCACATGCAGATACGCCAAAGCCTTTAAATTTGTCTTCGGAAGGAATTTTTAAATACTTTGCGGTCGCACCCGTTGCTATTATTACAGATTCAGCTTCAATAAATTTTCCATCGTCTGACCAAACTTTATGTGGAGTAGATGAAAAATCGACTTTTGTAACAATTCCCCATCGAATATCTGCACCAAAACGTGCAGCTTGTTTTTTAAATTGCTCCATCATTTCCGGACCTGTAACACCATCAGGGTAACCAGGGTAATTCTCTACTTCAGTTGTAGTTGTTAATTGACCTCCAGCTTCAAGTCCCTGATACATAACAGGGTTTAACCCGGCACGAGAAGCATAAATTGCTGCAGTATAACCAGCAGGTCCTGAGCCGATAATTAAGCATTTAACTTTTTCACTTGTTGTATTCATAATATTATTGTTTGAGATTTATATTTTGATGTTTATGTGTTCATGTGTATATGTAGTGCCTCTAAGAAAACTGCATATTTTAAAAAATAACAAATTTCAAGTTTCAAATCTCAAATAAATCACAAATTACAATTGCCTAATATTCAAACGGTTTTGAAAATTGGAGTTTTGAGAATTGGAATTTATTTGACATTTGTTTTTTGCTTTTTGGAGTTTTCTTACTAACACTATGTAACAATTTTTCTATTTTCTAATTTCTATTTTCGAACTTCTTCTTCTTTAAAACCTATAAGTTGCAATTACAGTATCAAAATCATAAGAATATCCTCCCCAAATACCTAATGCCCCTCCTTCGATATTCGTTTTTATAGTAATTGGAGCCGAAAATGGATTATCTCCTCCTGCATAATCAAGCTCAATTGTATTCCAAAAATTATAAGTATGAATATCAATACTGCTTAAATTAAACAATATTGTATCGCCTACATGAAAATACCATCGATAATTATTTGTATCATTTTCGAAATTTGCAACAGGGTCTTGTCCTCTATATGTGGAAAATTCAACAAATTTAGCATTGATTATTTTATCTTCTGCTACTGAAGCAAATGGGTGAAAAAATTTTCTATCTTGATTATAAACTTTTGTATAAATTCTATAATAATTACCTAAAGTATCGGGGTCGATAAAGTAAAACCAAATATATCCCAAACTGTCTTTGTCAATTGTTTTATCAACTTTAAAATTTATACTATCCAATTTTACAGGGTTTGGAATTGTTGTATAAGATGTGTATGTTTTTCCTTCGGCATTAATATTCAAATAATATGTTTTACCCGGCTGTCCTTTTATAACTTTTCCTTGATATTTATAGTATGGGAACTGGGTAGTATCCTCAATAAAATCAAGCACTTCGGATATTTGACCATCGCTAACTGTAACGATTGCATTTTTAACTACTAAATTTATTAAAGTTGCTAAAGAAACTTGTTCGAAATAAGGAGTACTTCTAGTAATATATATATATGGGAATGAGTCTTGTTCGATGTATCCTTCAATTACAATTTTTGAATCACTATCGGGTAAATCGACTTCAATTTCTTTTTCACAAGAATATAACAAAAAGAATGAAATAAAAATTATATATAATTCCCATCCGAAAAATATTCTTTTAGCCACAAATACACAAAGAATCAAAGTTTTAATAATCATTATCTGTTGATTTTTTAAAACATTTCCGAAAAGTCGGGACAAATTGTGTATCTTAGTGTCTTGGTGTCTTTGCGGCATTTTTATATTTAATTTCATTTAAAATTTAAAATTCCAAGTTATTGACGGCAAAACCGGAAATAGTGAAACCTGCATTGCCTTAGTTTTAAAAGTTCCTTCTTGTAAGTTTCCGTCCCATGTAAAATAAATAAAATATGGGTTATGTCGGTTGTAAACATTAAACACAGAAAAATTCCAAGAAGATTCAATTCGCTTAGTTTTTTTAACATAATAAGTAATAGAAATATCTAATCTGTTATAAGGTTTCATTCTGAAGGAATTTTTTTCGCCATATTCATTAACAACCTTTCCATCAATAAAATATCTCGATACCGGTAAAGTTAAAGCATTACCTGTAGCGTAAACAAATACTGCCGAAAAAGTCCATCTTTCGTTATATTTATGTGAAATTATAAAAGATAAATCGTGTCGTCTATCGTATTTTGCAGGAAACTCTACACCATTATTAACATCATCGAATTGTCGATAAGTTTTTGAAAGTGTATAACCAATCCATCCATTTGTATTTCCTAATGCTTTTTTTAAAAATAATTCCAATCCATAAGAATAGCCCTTTCCAAAGGTAAAATAGTTATCGGCATTATCTCCAAAATTATTCATTGGCAATGAACCATCTTTATATTCTATCTGATTTTCTAACTCTTTAAAATATAATTCGATGGATGTTTCAAACATATTTTCCTTAAAATTTCTAAAATAACCAATTGCATATTGAGTTCCAAACTGAGGCTCAATCTTGTCGGAACTTGGTATCCATAAATCTGTTGGCATAGAAACAGATGATATTGTAGCCAAATGAATGTATTGATAGTTTTGAGTAAAAGAAGCTTTAAAAGATGAGTTTCGTGATAACGTATAACGCATAGAAAACCGAGGCTCTAAATGTTTGAAAAAAGCAACTTCTTCGCCTTTTTTGTAATATAAAGTATCAATATTTAAATCATTACCATTTTTAACAAAGCGAGTAAATGGTCCAATATGCTGAAATGCAGTAGCTCTGAGACCAAAAGAAACTTTTAATTTTTCGGTTATATCAAAATCATCATTAACATAAATTGAAAAATCGTGTGCATATTCTTTAATTATATCTCCAGTGTCAAAATTAGTATTATTTATTCTGGCAGTAGCGCTACTTGGAACAAAAGTATGGAATATATAATTTACACCAAATTTAACGTTATGGCGAATAGTTGGAAAATATGTGAAATCAGTTTTTAAATTATAATCTGTAATTCCAGAAAACATAGTTAAATCATAATCTTGTTGAACTGCTTTAAATTCAAACTGATAATCGCTAAAAATTGCAGTAGTATTAACAAATAATTTATCGTTAAATAAATGATTCCATCTTAACGAAGCAGTTCCATTACCCCAAGGAATAGTAACATTAAAATTCTGGTCTTTGCGTTTATATGTAAAAACATCTCTGCCATAATAGCCACTTAAATATAACCTATCTTTATCAGAAAATTTATAGTTTAATTTAGCATTTAAATCATAGAAATAATAATTAGAACCCTTTGCTTTAGCAGTTTTTTTTACAAAAGGTTCAACAACAATGTCTGCATAAGTTCGTCGGGCTGTAAATAAATACGAACAAGTATCTTTTTTAATCGGACCTTCGAGCATTAATCTTGAAGCAATTAACCCAATTCCACCTTCTGCAACGAATTTTTTCATATTTCCATCTTTCATAGAAATATCTAAAACAGAGGATAGTCTTCCACCATAATTTGCAGGCATTCCACCTTTTATTAAATTTACATCTTTAACAGCATCGGAGTTAAAAACTGAGAAAAAACCCATTAAATGTGATGCGTTATAAACTGTAGCTTCGTCTAACATTATTAAATTCTGGTCGGGACCGCCGCCTCTTACATAAAATCCTGCATTTCCTTCTCCAGCAGATTGAACTCCCGGTAAAAGTTGAATTGTTTTCAAAATATCAATTTCGCCCATAAATGCGGGAATAATTTTAATTTTCTCAATAGGTAATCTAACGGTACTCATTTCGGTACTTGTAACATTAGCTGTTCGTTCACTTGAAATTTCAACTTCTTTTGTTGTATATGAAGTTTCCGTTAATTGAATATTTAATTTTAAATCGCTATTTAACTTTACAGAAGTGTTAAAATCCTGAAATCCTAAAAAAGAAGCGATTACAGTATATTCTCCTTTTTCAATTGATAATG
>MENC01000136.1:17449-43040 GCA_001768155.1 Bacteroidetes bacterium GWA2_30_7 | reverse complement strand
TCCATTTAATAATACTACCACAATTGAGTATAACATTCCTTACTCATCGGATGTAAATATTTCAATATTCGATATTTATGGAATAAAAATAATGCAACCGGTAAGCAGCAAACTTGAAAAAGGCGAATACAGCAATGTAGTAAATATGAGCAACGTAAGCAAGGGAATTTATTACTGCAAGCTATCGTCGGG
Source organism: Bacteroidetes bacterium GWA2_30_7 (assembly GCA_001768155.1). GTDB lineage: Bacteria > Bacteroidota > Bacteroidia > Bacteroidales > GWF2-33-38 > GWA2-31-9. The sequence continues at coordinate 42,848 of MENC01000136.1, read as the reverse complement.
CAATCAAACGAAAACTATAAAACTTGTGTTGTCGGATTAAACCAGCCCTTCGGGATTTGCAATCCCGAAGGCACTATTATAAGGATTTGTAATCCGCATTGCACATTGAAATTTGCCCTCCGAAAGGCACTATTATAAGGATTTGTAATCCGCACTGCACATTGAAATTTGCCCTCCAAAATGTACTATTATAAGGATTTATAATCCGCCGAATTTCCATCAGCCCATTTAAGTTTTCAACTTAAATGTTAAATAACCAACAGTTAACGCCAATGCGATTAATCGGAACAAGCTGTTTTAATTAGCTTTACATTCGCAAACCTATCAAGAACGAGTAAAAAACTTTGTGTCTTTGCGGCAAAAAAAAGACTTTTTGGAGTAAACTCAATCATTAAGCAGAAAAATGTATATTTGAAAAATTTTTTAAATGAAATTAATTTCAGATTTTCTTGTTGTAGGTTCTGGTATTGCAGGTTTAAGCTATGCACTTAAGGTTGCAAAATTCGGAAAAGTTAATCTAATAACTAAAAGCAACGATATTTTAGAAACGTCAACCCGATATGCTCAGGGAGGAATTGCAGCAGTTATTAATCAGCAGGAAGATACTTACGAAAAACATATTCGTGATACTCTTATTTGTGGTGTTGGCTTATGTAACGAAGAAATTGTAAGAATGGTAGTTAGCGAAGCACCTTCGCAAATTAATGAACTTATTAAATGGGGAACAAATTTCGATAAAAATTTTACCGGCGAATACGATTTGGCAAAAGAAGGTGGACATTCCGAAAAAAGAATTTTACATCATAAAGACAATACCGGATTTGAAATTCAACGTGCTTTATCAGAAGAAGTCAAGAAAAATAAAAATATCACTATTTTCAACAATCATTTTACAGTTGAAATTATTACACAGCATCATCTCGGAAAGCTTGTAAAACGTGGTGATAAAGATATTGAATGCTTTGGTGCATATATATTTAATAACTGTACAAAAAAGGTTGATACATTTCTGGCAAAGTCAACATTGCTTGCAACAGGAGGAATAGGAAGTGTTTACTTAACTACAACAAATCCAACAATTTCTACCGGTGATGGCATTGCAATGGTTTATCGTGCAAAAGGCGAAATAGAAAATATGGAATTTGTTCAATTTCATCCAACATCGTTGTATAATCCAAACGAAAAACCATCGTTTTTGATAACCGAAGCAATGAGAGGTTTTGGTGCAATTTTGAAAACCACAGATGGTAAAGAATTTATGCAAAAATACGATTTGCGAGCATCTTTAGCACCAAGAGATATAGTTGCAAGAGCTATTGATAATGAAATGAAAATTAGCGGCGAAGGCTTTGTATATCTTGATGCTACACATTTAAATTCTGATGAACTAATTAATCATTTTCCAAATATTTACAACAAATGTCTGACTTTAGGAATTGATATTACTAAAAACATGATTCCGGTTACTCCGGCTGCTCACTACTCTTGTGGTGGAATTAAAGTTGATAAAGATGGAAAAAGCACAATAAATCATTTATATTCTGCCGGTGAGGTTTCTGCCACAGGCATGCATGGTGCAAATCGTTTGGCTTCAAATTCTTTACTCGAAGCAGTTGTTTTTTCAGATAGAGCTGCAAAAGCGGCTGTAAATGAATCAACTAATATTTCAATTAATAATCAAATTCCTGAATGGAACGACGAAGGAACTACTCATAACGAAGAGATGATTCTTATTACACAGAGTATGAAGGAAATGCAACAAATAATGAGTAATTATGTTGGTATTGTTCGTTCAAACCTTCGTTTAAAAAGAGCATTAGACAGACTCGAAATTTTATACAACGAAACCGAAGACCTTTATAAAAAGTCAAAAGTATCTGTAAAATTGTGTGAATTGAGAAATCTTATAAACGTTGGATATTTGATAATTAGAATGGGTCAACAAAGAAAAGAAAGCATAGGATTACATTATAACCTTGATTATACTTCCGTTGAGAATAAATAAAATAGAGCACTGTTGTCCGATAAAAATTTCAATAAATCCACAAAACTCTTTATTTATGCAACCTCTACGAGGTTGAAATAATGGGTGGGTTATATTTACTTTTCTACAAAAATGAAACTTCTACGAAGTTATTTTTAATCCTTGTAGAGGATTCATTATTGTAACACAAATAGTTAAAATTAATCACAACCTCGTAGAGGTTGCATAAATTATAATATCGGACAATATTGAAAATAGAGCTATAATTTGTTAAATAATTGCTAATTTCACATTCATTGGTCAAAAAAATAGCTGAAACGCTTATTCTGCATTGAATTTTACGATTGATATTAATACTTTTATAAATTAAAAAATAATTGTATGAAAAATTTTATCATTACATTCTTAATTATTTTATTTAGTATTAGCCTTTTATATTCGCAAGAAGAAGGACTGTCGTGTTTAACTTCTCAGGTTAATAAAATTATGGAAGAAAAGTATCCAATGTACAAAACCGAAAGAGAAAACCTTGAAAAAGAAACTCAAAACTATTTAAATAATCCCAATAAATCTGATGTGGTTTATGTTATTCCTATTGTTTTTCATATAGTTCATAAATATGGTTCAGAAAATATTTCAAAAGCACAAATTGAAGATGCAGTAAGAATACTTAATGAAGATTTTAGAAAGTTAAATACCGATACTAATAATATAGTTGCTGCATTTAAGAGTATTGCAGCAGATTCAAAAATCGAATTTAGGCTTGCACAGTTAGACCCTGATGGAAATTGTACTGAAGGAATTACAAGGGTATATTCTGAACTTACTGTTAATGCTGATGATAATGCAAAATATGTTGACCCAATTTGGCCAAGAAATCAATATATGAATATTTGGGTTGTAAAATCAGTTTCTGGTGCAGCTGGTTACGCATATTATCCAAGTTCATGGTCCGACGAAGTTGATGGAGTTATTATTAATCATGAGTATGTAGGTAGCATAGGCACTGGTTCGGCTACTCGGTCTAGAGCATTGACTCACGAAATAGGACACTCATTAAATTTATCTCATACATGGGGAAATTCAAACGACCCTGGTTTAGAAGATAATTGTAATGATGATGATGGTGTTGCCGATACTCCCAATACAATTGGTTGGACAACATGTCTTTTGAGTGGAACCAGCTGTGGGTCATTAGATAATGTTCAAAATTATATGGAATATTCTTATTGCACAAGAATGTACACTACCGGTCAAAAAGCAAGAATGAGAGCTGCACTGGAATCGTCAACAGCATCAAGAAGCAGCTTATGGCAATCATCTAATTTAATTGCAACCGGAACAAATGATGGATATGTAGCTCAAGCATGTACTCCATTAGCTGATTTTTCAATAAACCTTAATAATATTTGCTACGGAAATAGTGTTCAATATTCTGATTTAAGCTATAATGGCGATTTAAGCCAAGCAACATGGTCGTGGTCATTTCCCGGAGGAAATCCTTCTACTTCTTCAGATGTTAATCCAACAGTATTATATAATTCATTTGGAAATTTTGATGCTTCTTTGACAGTTACGAATCAAGCCGGTTCTGCTCAAATTACAAAAACATCAATTATTAATGTTTTTGATAACACACTTGGCGAAGAAGCCCCATTTAGTTATGGATTCGAAAATTCATCTTTTCCAATAAATAATTCTGATGCAAATAAAAGCTGGGATGTAGTTTTGGGCGATTCATATCCATTTCAACGTAATACTTCAGCCTCCTCATCTGGAAGTGCATCAGTTAGAATTAGAAACTATGGAAATGCCGAAGGAACAATAAATAGTCTTCTTTCGCCAAATATCGTAATGCCTTCAAATTTGATTTCTTCATTGTTAACCTTCAAGGTTGCTTACGCAAAAAAAACATCAACGTCATCAGATAATTTAAAGGTTTATTTATCATCAAATTGTGGACAAACATGGGGTATTCGATATTCACGTACCGGAACAAGTTTATCAACTAATGGTGGTGCTTTAGTAAGCAATACTTTTACACCAAATTCATCACAATGGAGAGAAGAAACAATTACAATGAGTACTTTTGCAACTGCACCAAATCTCAGAATAAAGTTTGAAATAACCAGTAATGGCGGTAATTATCTTTATATCGACGATATAAACCTGTCGATAGTAACATCAGATAATAAACTTGATAATTTAGAACCGTATGTAGATGTATTTCCAAATCCAATAACATCAGAAACAAAAATTGCATATTCTGTTTACAAAAATTCGGAAATTCAATTTATTTTAACTGATTTAACAGGCAGAATTTTAGGAAAATATTTACAAAAACAAGCCGTTGGAAATTACGATTTTAATTTAAACAACCTTGTTTCAGAAATTCCAAATGGTGTATATATTCTAACTACAAATATTAGTGGATTTACAAAGTCATTCAGGCTTGTTAATGTAAAATAAAACTTTAATAATTTAGTTGAGATAAGTTTTAGAAATAAATTCTCTGGTTGTTAAGTTATGCCGATAGGAATTTTTCGTTTTCCTATTCTGTATCGGTATAATTTTATCAAATCGCTTTGTTTTTCATTCATAATTTTGTAAATTTGGTAGAAATAATGTGGAGGCCAGAAACCACTTAAAAAAAACGGAGCGTAACTGAAAAGCTAATAGAGTAGGATAAATTAAATTATAAATAAAATGGCAAAGATGATTATAAGGCACAAAGTAACCGATTTCAATAGATGGCAAGTAGCATTTAAAGAAATGGAAGATACACGTAAACTATCTGGTTCATCGGGTGCTCAGGTTTATCGTGGTCAGGAAAATCCAAATGAAGTGCTAGTAATTTCCGATTGGAAAACAAAAGAACAGGCACAGCAATATACACAATCGCCTGATTTGAAGATAGCATTGGAGAAAGCAGGAGTAATAAGTAACCCCGAAATAACATTTACTGAATAAGGTAAAGTTTTTTTATTATTTCGGGTGTATTAAAAATAATTTTCCTGTTTAATATAGGTTGATTAAATTAAAAAGAAGCCGTAACTTATTAAAAGCTACGGTTTTTTTTAAAATTTACTCTTGAAAATAAACCCTTTTAACACGTCTCGAAATAGATGTTAAAATTTCGTAAGGAATTGTAGCTGCATATCGTGCAATATATTCTATTGGAAAATTTTCATTAAAAATAATTACTTCATCACCTTCTTTTGCTTCTATTCCTGAGATATTTATCATGGTCATATCCATGCAAATATTTCCAATAATTGGGGCAAGTTTATTATTAATCATTACTTTACCTGTGCCATTGCTTAAAATACGATGTAAGCCATCGGCATAACCAATTGGAATAGTGGCAACTGTACCAGTTTTTTTCAATTTACCTTTTCTATTATATCCAACAGTATCGTTGGCTTCGAGAGTTTTTATTTGAGAAATAATGGTTTTTAACGAACAAACATTCATTAATTTATCTTTTGAAACCGAACTAACTCCATATAAACCAATTCCAAGCCTAACCATATCAAATTGATATTCCGAAAATCGCTCAACTCCGGCAGAATTTAAAACATGTTTAATAATGCCGTATTTTAAATGTTTTTCAATTTTTTTTGTGGTATTTAAAAATGTATCAACCTGAAATCTTGTAAAAACATCTTGAGCATTATCTTCTGTGGCAACTAAATGAGTAAAAACAGATTTTATTATTATCGAATTATTTTCGCTTAAAATATTTATTAAATCGTCAACTTCTGAACTTAAAAATCCTAATCGTTTCATTCCGGTATCAATCTTTAAATGAATTGGATACGAGCCTGACAAGTAATATTTCTGAGCTTTTATAAACGAATTTAATATTTTAAGACTATAAATTTCGGGTTCAAGATTAAACTCAAACATCTGACCGAAACCGCTTTCTTCGGGATTCATTATCATTATTGGAATAGTAATTCCGGCTTTTCTGAGTTCAATTCCTTCGTCGATATAGGCAACCGCCAAATAATCAATTCGCTGATGAGCAAGAAGATTTGAAATTTCGAGTATGCCGCTTCCATAAGAAAATGCCTTTACCATTGCCATTACTTTAGTTTCGGGTTTTAGCAACGATTTATAGTAGTTAAGATTATGAACAACAGCATTTAAGTTAACTTCCAAAACTGTTTCATGAACCTTGTATTGTAAAATAGAACTTATTCGTTCAAATTGAAAAATTCTTGCTCCTTTCAATAAAATTGCTTCGTTTTTAAGTTGATATTCAGCAATATGATTTATAAAATCTGAAGTATTTATAAAGAAATGTTTTTTTACTTTGAATAAATCAGAATATTTTGAAATTCCTTCGCCAATTCCAATAAACCTGAAAATATTGCTTTTATTGATTATTGAAGCAACTTCTTTATAAAGAGCAGCTTCATTTTTGCTTGATTCGAGAATGTCTGATAAAATAACGGTCTTTTGCGAAAATTGATGTTGTTGTTTAAGATAATCGAGTGCAATTATTAATGAGCCAATATCTGAATTGTAGCTGTCGTTTATTATCAGGCAATCATTAATTCCGGCTTTCAGCTCCATTCGCATTTCTATGGGCGTCAAATTTTTTATGCGTTCTTTAATAGTTTCGTTAGAATAATTCAAATGGAGCATTGTTAACCAACATGTTATAGCATTTTCAATTGAAGCATCGTCTATGAATGGAATTTCAATTTCAAAATTATTGGCTTTAATTTTTGTAGAATTAATTGACTTATTAATTGATTTTATTTTTAGAGTTGCGCTGTTTTCTTTCGACCAAGTCAGAAGATTTTTATCTGAATATTTATTAATAATTGCTTCATTAATATCGTCATAATCGGAACAATATATAATAGTTTTACACGAATTAAAAAGTTTAAGTTTTTCTGATATTTTCTGATTTAAACTCTCGAAATTTTCCTGATGTGCTTGTCCGATATTTGTAAAAATTCCGATTTCGGGTTTGATAATATCGGCAAGATTTTCCATTTCATTTGTAAGGCTGATACCGGCTTCAAAAATTCCAATTTCAGAATTATCTTCTAATTGCCAAACCGAAAGCGGAACACCGATTTGAGAATTATAACTTCTTGGACTTTTTGCAATATTCATTTCGGGTGAGAGCAATTGCGAAAGCCACTCTTTAACAATTGTTTTGCCGTTGCTTCCTGTAATTCCAATTACTGGAATTTTAAATTTATTTCTATGAAATTGAGCTAATTTTTGAAGTGCAACAACAGTATTTTCGACTAAAATAAATGCAGCATTTTTATATTTTTCGGTTTCAGTAACTGATGAAACAACAAATGCACGCAGTCCTTTTTTATAAAGCTCGTCGATATATTTATGTCCATCGTGCCTTTTACCGGTTATTGCAAAAAAGATTGTTTCTGATGGCGAAATCAGCGAACGACTATCGGTTAATAAATATCTGAATGAAATTTTAAGATTTGTTCCTGAAATTTTGCCTCCAACGACAGTCGCAATTTTATCTATTTTATATTCTGACATTTTTTAATAATATGAGTCTAAGGTTATTAAAACAAGAATTTATAGACAAGGTATTTAAAAACAACTTGTATATCTCAATAATGAATATTACAAATTAACATAAGCTTTTAATTAAAAGCAAATTACAATACTTCGCCCACTTAAACCGCTACACATTCACATCCAAGTATGCTCAATCAGTATTTTAGTTCCAATTGATATTAATACAATTCCTGCAATTACATCTAACTTATAATTTATTAATTTACAAAATCTGCAACCTAAATAAAGCCCTGTCATTGACATTATAAAAGTTACCAAAAAAATTATTAATGAGGCTGATATTATTGATGTTCCAAGTAACCCAAAACTTATCCCTACTATTAATGCATCTATTGTAGTTGCAACCGAAAAACCAATTAGAACAAGTGTGTTTGTTGGGTCAAGTTTTTTATTGGATTTTTTTCTAAAACTATCAATAATCATTTTCATTCCAACTGCCAATAATAATCCAAATGCAACCCAGTGGTCGTAACTTTGAATTAAACTCTTAAACGACATTCCGGCAAACCAACCTAAAACAGGCATTAATCCCTGAAATACAGATAAAAAACCAGCAATTTTTAATGACTGTTTTAATTTAATTTCCTGCAACATTATCCCGCACGAAACAGAAATAGCAAAAGAATCTACCGAAAGTCCTAATGCTATTATTAATAAAGTAATATAATCCATTATTATTATTTAGGATTTAGGGATTTAGGATTTAGGATTTTACTGCGTTAGCAACAATTTAACCATTTAGCAATTTAACCATTTTTCGAACTATCTTCTGAGTTCAAAATTCTGACCTAAATAAACTTTACGAACCTGCTCATCTTTAGCAAGGTCTTCGGCATTTCCTGCCATTAAAATACTGCCTTCAAAAAGCAAATATGCTCTGTCGGTAATCGAAAGAGTTTCGTGAACGTTGTGGTCGGTAATTAATATTCCTATATTTTTTTGCTTTAATTTTGAAACAATTGTCTGAATATCTTCAACTGCAATTGGGTCAACACCTGCAAAAGGTTCGTCTAATAAAATAAAATTTGGGTTAATTGCTAAAGCTCTTGCAATTTCGGTTCTTCTTCGCTCACCTCCAGATAGCTGAATTCCATAGCTTTTTCTAACTTTATGTAAACCAAATTCATCAATTAATTCTTCTAAACGTTCCTTCTGAAATTTTTTCGTAAATTTACTCATTTGCAATACTGCACGAATATTATCTTCTACAGAAAGCTTTCTGAATACAGATGCTTCCTGAGCTAAATATCCAATACCTTTCTGAGCTCTTTTATACATTGGGTCGTGAGTAATTTCTGTATCATCCAGAAAAATTTTTCCGGACAATGGCTGAATCAACCCAACAATCATATAAAACGTTGTAGTTTTTCCTGCTCCATTTGGTCCGAGTAAACCAACAATCTCTCCTTGATTTACTTCAACACTAACTTTATTTACAACAGTTCTTTTACTATATTTTTTTACTAAATCTTGTGTCCAGAGCTTCATTTTTAATGAGTTGATAAGTTTATGAGTTGATACGTTGAAAGGTTTATAAGATTAGAAATTTACAAATTATTATGTTTTAAATATTACATTTTAAATATTAAATATTACATTCTTAAACGATTCCTTCTTTTAAAATATCATGTATATGTATCATTCCGAGATATTTATTATTTTCTACTACAATTAATTGAGTAATATTATGTTTTTCCATTAAATTAAATGCTTCAACTGCTAACGCATCTCTTTCAATTGTTTTAGGATTTAGCGACATAATATCTTTCGCAATTAATTTCTCAAACGATATATTTTTTTCCAACATACGTCTTAAATCCCCATCGGTAATAACACCCGAAAGAACTCCATTTGAGCTAATTACTGCGGTTGCTCCAAGCCTTTTAGAAGATATTTCAACAATTACATCTTTAATTTTGTCTGTATCTAAAACTTTTGGCGAACGATTCATAAATAATAAATCATTAACACGCATATAAAGTTTCTTGCCAATTGCTCCGCCAGGATGAAATTTTGCAAAATCGTTTAAAGAAAAACCTTTTAACTCTAAAAGACAAACTGCAATTGCATCGCCCATAACTAATTGTGCTGTAGTACTTGATGTAGGTACAAGATTGTTAGGACAAGCTTCGTTTTCGACAAAAGTATTTATAATGAAATCAGATTGTAAAGCTAAAAATGAATTTTTATTAGAAACAATTGATATAATTTTATTTCCAAGATTTTTTATGAGTGAAACCAGAAGTTTAATTTCGGGTGTATCTCCACTTTTTGAGATACAAATTACAACATCATCGGGTTGAACAATTCCCAAATCGCCATGAATAGCATCGGCAGCATGAAGAAAAATAGCCGGTGTACCTGTTGAATTTAGAGTTGCAACAATTTTTTGCGATATAATTGCACTCTTTCCAATACCGGAAATAATTACCCGACCCTTACAATTATATAAAAGATTAATTGCATCAACAAAATTACCATCTAAATAATTTAGTAGATTATTAATTGATTTTGCCTCTGTTTCAATGGTTTTAGAAGCTATTTTTAATATTCTATTGTTAATATCCAATTGTTAAATATTTAAAATTGTGAAAAACTTTGTTTTTAAAATTAAAAAAATAACAGTATATTTATTTTCACAAAAGTATTCATTTTTTAATACTTGGTTTTATTTTAATTGTTTTGTAGGTACAAATTTACAAAACAATTGTAAATAAGATAGTTAATTTTAATTTTTTTATAAATTATTGTAGGAGAAAATTTTAAATGGAAGTAGAAATTGAAAGACCCTTATCGGATTATTTGAAACAATATTTTGGTTTTGGTAGCTTTAAAGGAAATCAAGAGGCAATAATCAAAAATTTATTAGACAAAAAAGATTCATTTGTTTTAATGCCAACCGGAGGTGGAAAATCTCTTTGTTATCAATTGCCGGCACTAATGCTTGATGGAACTGCAATCATAATTTCGCCTCTAATCGCACTTATGAAAAATCAGGTCGATTCGATACGAAGTTTTAGCATGGAAGAAGGTGTAGCACATTTTTTAAACTCATCGTTAAATAAAGCTGAGATTTTAAAAGTTAAAGAAGATATAATGTCGGGAAAAACAAAATTATTGTATGTTGCACCCGAATCGCTAACAAAAGAAGACAATGTTCAGTTTTTGAAAAAAGTGAATGTTTCTTTTTATGCAATAGACGAGGCACATTGTATTTCTGAATGGGGACACGATTTCAGACCCGAATATCGCCGTATTAAACCTATTGTTGAAGAAATTGGTCGTTCGCCAATAATTGCATTAACAGCAACTGCAACACCAAAAGTTCAACACGATATTCAGAAAAATCTTGGAATGTTAGATGCTACAATATTTAAGTCATCATTCAATCGCCCAAATCTGTATTACGAGGTTAGACCAAAGGCAGATGCAGCAAAAGAAATAATAAGATACATTAGAAATAATCAGGGAAAATCGGGAATTATTTATTGCCTTAGCAGAAAAAAAGTTGAAGAACTTGCACAAACTTTATTGGTAAATGGAATTAAATCAGCACCGTATCATGCAGGAATGGATTCTGCAACAAGAACCGAAAATCAAGATAGATTTTTGATGGAAGATGTTGATGTTATTGTTGCAACAATCGCTTTTGGAATGGGAATAGATAAGCCAGATGTCAGATTTGTAATTCATTACGATATTCCAAAAAGCCTTGAAGGATATTATCAGGAAACCGGAAGAGCCGGACGCGATGGAGGCGAAGGACAATGTCTTACATTCTATAGCTATAATGATATTCAGAAACTTGAAAAATTCATGCAAGGAAAACCGGTTGCAGAACAAGAAATTGGAAAGCAACTTTTGCTGGAAACAGTTGCTTATGCTGAATCATCGGTTTGCAGAAGAAAACTTTTGTTGCATTATTTTGGCGAAGTTTATCAAGAAGATAATTGTAACTCATGCGACAATTGCTTAAATCCTAAAACTCAATTAGAAGCACAAGATGATTTGGTAATAGTTCTTGAAACAATAGTATCAGTTAAAGAAAAATTTAAATCAGACCATATTGCAAATTTTATTTCAGGAAACGAAACTTCTGCAATTAAATCATATAAACACAATTGTCTTCCAAATTTTGGAATTGGCGACGATAAAAACGAAAAATACTGGCAAGCCCTTATCAGACAAGCATTAATCGCAAGATTGATTACTAAAGATATAGAAAATTACGGTTTGCTTAAAATTACCGAAGCAGGTTTAAATTTTATCAAAAATCCGTATTCATTCAAGATGACTCAAGATAATGAGTTTGAAGACATTGAAGACGATGACTGTGCGCCACCTACAGGGATGAGCGGAGGAGTTGAAACAGTACTTTTTTCGATGCTTAAAGATTTAAGAAAAAAAATATCGAAAACAAAAAATCTACCTCCTTTTGTAATTTTTCAAGACCCTTCGTTAGAAGATATGGCAATTCAATATCCAATAACAATGGAAGAAATGAAAAATATTGTTGGAGTTGGTGCAGGTAAAGCCGAAAAATACGGAAAAGAATTTGTTGACCTTATAAAACTTTATGTTACCGAAAACGAAATAGAGCGACCACAAGATATTGTTGTAAAGTCGATTGTAAATAAATCGTCAAATAAGGTTTATATTATTCAAAGTATTGACAGAAAAATGCCACTTGACGATATTGCAAATGCTAAAGGAATGGAATTTTCCGATTTTATAGAAGAGTTAGAAGCAATTGTTTATTCAGGTACAAAAATTAATCTTGAATATTACATTAATGAAATTATGGATGAAGACAAACAACAAGAAGTTTTTGACTATTTTCAGGAAGCCGACAACGACCTTATTAGCAATGCACTAAAAGAATTAGGTGAAGATAATTATACCGAAGACGAAATCAGATTAATGAGAATTAAGTTTATTTCCGAGCTTGGAAATTGATGCGTGGGTTTATTTAAAAAAAAAGAGGTTGTTAAAAATTTAGCAACCTTTTTTTATGTAAAAAGCACATCAGTTATTCTTTATATAAAAAATCATACACATTCTTTTTGTCACCGATAATTTTTTTGTAATTATACACAAAATTAGATTTTTCCTCTATTAAAAAATTAGATTTTTCAAATTCGCCATTTTCAATTTCCAAGCTTGATGCACCAAATTCACCTTTCTTTTGATAAACGGTGACGGTATATTTTGAGTTTTTAATTTCTATATTTTTTGCTATAAATTTAGAATCATCTTTTGATGCAAGTCCAATGTAAGAATTATTTATAGAAACATTATCCACCAAGACATTTGATTTTTCGCCACTACTCACAGCCTTATCTTTTATATCAAAAAAATTAACATTATAGATTTTTATTTCTGACCCTGAAAAATCTAAAGCATCATTACCAGTATTCTTAATGCTAGAGTTTTTAATTACTCCTTTGCCAAAGTCAATATCAACAGCATCAGAATATGTTGAATTGATTGTGCAACTATCAATAACGAAATTGCTTCGGATAATATTTAAAGCATCTTCAGATTTATTATTTTTTATTGTACAGTTTGTAAATTTCACATCTGCCTCGTAAAATGTTATTGCACCTGTAACTGTCCAGTTATTATCTTCAGGATTGTTTAAATTATCAAAAACAACATTAATAAATTCGGATTTTTCAGATGTATTTTTTATTAGTAAGCCTCCAGTACCGTCAGATGAAATTGTAATGTTTTTTGATTTAGTACCATTAGCAAAAACAGTAGATTCACAATAAATATTTGAATTATTTCTCAACTTAATATTGCTTCCTTCCTCAATAATAAATGTATATCCCGATGGAATATAAATATCTTTTAATAATTCTATTGATTTTAACTTAAACGATATTGTTTTATTAATCTCATTTATGTTAAATAATGACTTATCAAAATATTCTAAAACTAGCACGCTTTTGGAATTATCAACTTTAGAAAAAATTCTACCTCTGTATTTTTGCTTCAAGTCAAGTCCATAAATAGTAGAATATAGAGTGAACTTTTTATCATCAGTGCGGATGAATTTCTTTGGAATTACAATGGTATCATATTGAAATGGCATAATAATTTTATCAAGTTTAATTTTTGTAAGTGAATCCATGTAAATTTCGGTAATTTTTATAGCAAGAGGAATATTAGACCTAACCATAAGTATGCCTTCGTTGTAAAAAAGCCTTGCTGTTAGGCGATTATCAGTTGTAAAATTGTTTAAAATATCCTTTATATTTCCTAAAATTAAATCGGGATTAAACTGTGGTTGAAAATTCTGTCGGTACAACTCAGGGTCTAAATTATTTATTAAATTTTGATTCATGCTAATGAAATTCATAATAGAAGTATCGTTTGCATACTTATAAAGTTCATTGTTAAATGCGTTTATAAATATAGTATCAGAAAATAAAAATGGGTAAATAGGGAATGAATGTTTATTATTATAATTTTTTCCTGCATATTCATTAAAACCGTTTTGAACTGGAAGATTTAGCTTATAACGAACAAAACTGGATGGATCCCATGCAATTGGCTCAAATTTATCGTTAACTGGGTTAAAATATAATTTAACATTATGACAAGTTAGAGAATGATGAGCTAAAAACATATCACACAGAGCAATATATTTAGCGAATTTACTGACATTAAAGCATTGCGATGCGGATATTTGTCCGAATTTTAATAAATTCATTTTCAGCAATGCTCTTGCAAATATATTTGCAAGGACAGTATCTTTAACAATCTTTTTTTCATTATAAGCATCTAATTCAGGAAAGCCTGTATTATTATAGGAATTGTTACAATCTATACAATCATTTTTAAACCTTAGTATTACACCTTCACGATAATCGGATGACTCTATAAGTTCTTTTGAAAATCCTTCTTGTAAAATGTAAATACCATTTTCTTTGCCATTTAAATACAATCTTACAAAATGAGCATCAGTTGAAATAAAACCTTCATTTTCAAGAAATCCCGAAAAAATATAGCTGTAAAAATTGTTTTCAAGAAATGGTCGAACTAAAGAAAGTTTCTTTTTCCCGAACAAATAGCTTTCGTCAATAATATCAAATCTATAAGAACAATTTTCTAAACCCCTATTGAAGTTTGATGGCATATCTCCACGAATTCGGAGTTTAATATTATGCTTTTCTTCTTTAAATTTTATTATTGCTTTAATATCTTTCCAATTATCTTGGCCTACAAAATTTTCAGAAGATTCGATTTTTTCTAATCGCTTTTTTCTTTGCTTTTCTAATTTATTATAATTTTCATCTTCAATTTCCAAATAAATAATCGGAATTTCATCTTTTTTGTTATCGAAAGTAAAAAAGCGATTAATATCTTTTCTTATTCTTGGAATTATTGTTTCGGCAACATACTCACGTAATGCTAAATCATTTTGAATATTTTTGATAAAAATGTAAATTATCGGAGATATTGATATTAATATCACAATAAGAATAATTTGGAATAATCTCTTTTTCATCTAGTAACAACAGGATAATGTCGAAAAACACATTTAAAGTGTGCAAAAGTAGAATTTATATCAAATAAATAAATATTATTCTGTAATTATTTTATTACTATTTGACTTATCTGACTTATCAAAATCTATTCTATTAAACTTATGAATTATAATAAATAAACTTGTTAAATAAAATGGAATCAAAGGAATTTTATATCTAACCAAAGCCCCGTAATTGGCTGTGGTAAGCCCTACCATAAAAGCAAAAGGAATTGCATAAGATAATGAAAATATTACTAATGGATGGTCAAATAGCGTTTTTAACATATACCTTGGACCAATTTTAAAAATTGCAACAATAATTAATAATAATACATATAACGTTAAAAGTAATAACATTAAATTTTCTAATCCAGCTATAAACATTACTGGGTTATTTGCTTTCCATAGATAAGGAAAATACAATCCGGCATTTATTGCTAATGGTGCTTTACCAAGAATTCCTTTAATAGTTGGTTCAAAAGTTCCAATATTGAATGAATTTTCTCCATAATAGCTCTTACTTAAATCTTGCTGTGTTACGGAAGCTTTTTCTAACATACCATCTATTGTACTAAATGAACCACCAGCCTTTTCGCCTAAAGTAACTAATGTAAAAATACCACCTCCCCAAAAAACTATTAGAATCAATATTAAAGAAATAAAACGAATAAATGCACTTTTAATAGTTGTTAAATAATAGTGTGTTAACATTAATATTAAACTTATTAATGATATGTATAACATAAAAGGGCGAATTGATATTAGTATATATGACATTACAATAATTGCAATAATATTAGCAACAATTTTTTTTTTATAAATAAATACTTTATAAAAACTATAAACCATCCAGCATGTAGCTGATAATGTATATGTATCTTTTAATATACCCGAACCCCAAAAAGCAACAGATGGGATAAATAGTATTGCAAATGCCATGTTTTTATGAATAGCGGGAAACTCTTGACAAAATAATCGAAATAACTTCCAAATACCAATATATGAAATTGATGCAAGAATAATTGTTATTGGAATATATAAAAACAAACCAAAAGGTGAAATTAAAGAAGTAAATCTAACAACCGAAAAACTATTAAAATCATTATAATAATAAACGCTTCTCATATCTGCCTCATATTTTAATAAATTATCTAAATCCAAATTACCTAAAAGAATAGAAAAATAAGTAGATGGACTTTTCATTAACATTGATTGAAGTGTATTTGATGATATAAAATACCAAATAGTATCACCTCCGTCTTTGTAATAATAAACATAAACCAAGCATATTCCAATTCCACCTATAATTTTATATATCAAACCATTTAAAAAATATTTTTTTTCAGGCAAGCTTGGAGATATTGATTGTTTTATTTTATGGGCAATAAAAATCACTATAATAAAATAAAATGGAATAAAAATAAAGTCCCAAAATGTTATAGATTGATACATCTCTTTATTGACAAATTTTTTTAATGAAATAACCTTTCAATGTTAATCCTAAATTGAATAATGTTAAAAAATAATTAATTATGGTTTTAATAATAACAAGTAGTTTATTTTCTTCTATTTCATGTCTTATTTTTTCGTCAAAATTTATAAATTGTTCGTTTTTGTTTTTAATTAGCATATTATGAAAAAGTATAGAAGGATTAAACCCGGTAGATAAAAATTTATATTTATAAAAACCATTATTAAGAGTTAATTTATTTAAAGTTTTATTTGTATAATAAGTTAAATGCTCTGGGTAACAAATAATATTATAATTTTCTTTAGTAAAATATCTTGTTAAAGAATTAAAGTTTGGTGTTGTACAATAAAAAAGACCACCTACTCTTAATAAAGAATATATATTTTTAATCTCTTCTCTTGGATTATTGATATGTTCTAATACTTCAAAAGATGTTACAATGTCAAAACTTTCAGGTTCAAAGTCATTTTGGTTTAACATTCCTGTTTTCATGTTAATTCCTTTATTCTCACAAATTTTAACAGCATTTGTTGAATATTCTGTTCCAAATACATTCCAGCCTCTTTTTTTTGCTACTTCTAAAAAATAACCTTGTCCACAACCAATATCTAACATATTATTTGTATTTCTGAATTTTTCAAATTCGTTTAATAAGGAATTATATCTTTTAAAAGTTAATTCAGATACTATTTGTTCCTTTTCGTAGGAATAAACACTATAATATGAATCTAATTCATCTTTAGTTGGAATTTGTTTCATAAAAACAAGCCCACAATTTCTACACTTTATTAAATTATGTTTTTCATAATTCCTAAGCGGGATTAATTTATTTTTAAAACAAATTATACAATTATTATGGTTCTGAATATTCATAAAATTAATTTAATTAATTTTCTGAAAATCCAAATAGGATTAGTTAAAAGACTCATTAATAGATATTTTGTGGTTTTATTTAGATTATTAGTATATTTATAAAAAGAACCTGCTAATATTAAAAATACCTTTGCAATGCAATAATTATAATATTTCTTACTTTCAAAAATATTATTTTCCCAAGCTTTCTTAAATGCATATAACATATCATTTTCCATCAGTTTTATATTTTTATGCATTTGGTTTGGGTTAAGTCTATAACTTATGAGTGGTTCAGGTATGTAACCAAATTCTGCTATTTTTGCAATTCTTACCAAAATATCCCAATCAGCAGATGTTGATAAATTTTTGTCAAAACCTCCAACCTCATCAAAAAGTGATTTATACATAATTACATTTGACCCTAGACCGATACTTGAATTTTCACAAAATTCAAGTAATTGTTTGAGAGGATTTGTAATAATATTTTTTTTTATTTCTGAACTATTTGAAACAGTATCTTCAATTATTATATATGAATATACAAATCTTTTTTTATTCTCAATTAGAAAATTTAATTTTTTAGAAATATTTTCAGGAAAAAAGATATCATCGGCATCTAAAAAACCAATAAAATCACCTTTTGCGTTATTTGCCCCATAATTTCTGGCAGTCGAAACGCCACTATTTTCAATTTGAAAATAAGTAATTCTTTTATCTTCAAATGTTTTTATTATTTCGGCACTTTTGTCTGTTGAACCATCGTCAACAATTATTAATTCCCAATTATAATAGGTTTGATTAATTACTGATTGAATTGTTACTGCAATCCATTTTTCAGCATTATAGCACGGAATGATTATAGAAACTAAAGGCAAATTAATTATTGACATATAAATTTCTTAGTTTTTCGATTTTATTTTCAATACTAAACTCATTTTTTAACATAGATTTATTTGATTTGATTTGATCTAGTACAGATGCATAATTTTCAATTATGTAAGTTATTGAATTTTCAATTGCTTTACTATCTTTATAATTAACAAATTCAGCTGCTTGAATGTTTTTTAAATAATTTCCTATTCCTGAAGCTGTAAAAACAGATGGAATTTCGGCGACTAATGCTTCAATATATATTTGCCCAAAGGCTTCTGAATGTTCATCAATAGGCGTGTGAACAAAGATATCAAAACCTTTATATAAAACATTATTTTGAGGTTCAAATTCAATTTCAATATAATTTTCTGTTGGAATTTCTTTTAATAATTTCTCAATTTGTTTAACAAAATCCCCTTTTTTTGCATTTGCAAGCACTAGTTTCGCATTTGGATATTTTTTCAAAATTTCTTTAAATGCCGGAATAATATATTGAATTCCTTTCCATTCGGTATATCTGCTAATAACTCCAATTACAGGGTACTTTCCAGTTAAATTATACTTATGTTTTAATTTATAAATTTCATCAATATTGATATTTTCAAACAAATTGATATCTATTCCGTGATTAATTGTAAAAATTTTTTTTTCTGATACATTTTCCCAATTAACCAAAATATCTTTTACAACATCGCTTACAGCAACTATATGGGTTGCTAATCTGTTACATAATTTATCGTATTTTATTGCATGCCGATGATAAATATGATGCAAAGATGAGTGATGTCGTGTGTAAATATTTTTTTTAATGCCTAATATTTTTCCAATAGGTAGTCCAATTAAATTGGCATCTATCAAATGACAATGTAAAATATCTGGTTTAATTTTTCGTATTATTTTAAAGCATTTCCAAAAAGTAGATATATAATTTTTCTTTCCATTATATTCTACTTCATAAACAGAAATGTTTTTTTTAATTAAATAATCTCCTAATTGAGATTTGTTTGGATTCAACAATATAAATGTAAAATCAAATTCATTGCATAAGTAATCAGCGACCCATTGAAATTCAAGTGCTTTGTTGATGTATGATATTATATATGTGATTTTTAATTTCATGTGTTTATAATTTAGTTAGTAGTTCATTTACAGCAAGTTTGAGGTTGCAGTTAATCCGCCTGACAGAGGCAAATTCGTGCAATTTCCCGAAATAAAATCGGGACAAGCTGTGTCATACTCTTCTCTATAATCATCCACTTGTGTGCCTTTTTTAGACATGGTTGTTTCATTTAGAATATTCCCTTTTTCTTTGTAACTATTCAGCCTATTTAAAATATTAATAAACAAATATCTGCCACAGATTCACAGATTAATTTAGTGTTATGTTAAGTATATTTTAGCATTTTTAGATTGCTTCATCCCTTACAATGACGCTCAGTGTAAAATCAACATAATCTGATTGTTGAATTTTTGTATCATTCATATTTTTTCTTTTCCATTTAAAAAAGTGGACATTCGTATGACGCTCAATACTGCCATCATTGCGAGGAGGAACGACAAAGCAATCTCTACATAATTTGTCACTTTAAATAACATTAGTCATTTTATTTAAATTATCACTAATAAAACAAACTTTGGTTGTTTTTTAATATGTGAATCTGTGGCTATTAATTTTGTTAATCGTGGTCGAGTAGTAACAAAACTTGAATATAAAATGCGATGCATTGAGTTTATTGAGGTGTAGAAATTTGAAAATCTAAATCTTAAATCTTAAAAATTTTTCCCAATTCCATGCCGACAAAAGTGTTTCGTCGAGGCTAATTTCAGATTTCCAGCCTAATTCATCGTTTGCTAATTTTGTATCAGCAAAAACTTTTTCAATATCACCAGCTCTACGTTCTACAACTTTATAATTTAACTTTTGTCCTGTTACTTTTTCGAACGAATTAATAATTTCAAAAACCGAAGCCCCATTTCCTGTTCCCAAATTAAAAATTTCAAAATTTGATTTATTTTTATTTTCAATTATTCTTTCAACTGCAATTACGTGAGCTTTAGCTAAATCTACCACATTTATATAATCTCTAATACATGTCCCATCGGGTGTGTTATAATCGTTTCCAAAAATACTTAATTGTTCACGTATTCCTATTGCAGTTTGATTAATAAATGGAACTAAATTACTTGGAACTCCTAATGGTAATTCTCCAATAAATGCAGAATTATGTGCGCCAATTGGATTAAAATATCTTAATGCTATTGCCCTTGAACCAGCATTTACTGAGATAAAATCTGCAATTATTTCTTCGGCAATTTGTTTTGTATTTCCATAAGGAGAAAAGGCTTTTTTTAATGGAGCATTTTCTGTAACAGGCAATTCATCTGGTTGACCATAAACTGCACATGACGACGAAAAAACTAATCCTTTTATACTGTTTGATTGAATATTTTCGAGAATAGTAATTAACGAATCCAAATTATTTCGATAATAAATAAGAGGTTTTTCAACTGATTCGCCAACTGCTTTAAATGCTGCAAAATGAATAATTGCAACTATATTATCATGCTTTTTAAAAAAATTTTTAGTTTTTTCCGTGTCGCATAAGTTAAATTGTTCAAATGCAGGACGAACTCCTGTAATTTTAGTAATTCCTTCTAAAACTTCGATATTCGAATTTGAAAGATTATCGACAATAACAACATCAAAACCTTTATTTTGAAGCTCTACCACTGTATGAGAACCAATATATCCTGTTCCGCCGGTTACTAAAATTTTTATTTTATTCATTATTAATTTTTTAGACTCCAAATTATTCCAAATACTTGGAACTACACAAGTATTAAAGTAACAAATAATTTTTGGACTGACAAAATAATTTATCGAAGAAATTATTAACAACCATCTGTGAGTAAATTACAAGCTTGTGCCGTTGGACAACTATAAATAGTATGGAATTTTGCAGCCAGAAATATAAAAGTAAAATGAAAATATCAGGACAGTTCAAAACCGGACATGATACTTTTGCCAAATTGCGTTCTGTAATCAACATGTTTATCAAGCGAAATTTACCTGTGCTTCATGCAATGCAACAAATTGCAAAATAACACAATGGAGGCGACTGTATAGTTACTTTTATTTTATATCCGGAAATAAAATTTAAGAAATAAATATTATTTTAGAATTACGATTTTTTTTTACAACCTACATATATAAAATTATTCCCTAGCTTTTTATTAAAAAGACTAAAGAATATAGATAATTTTGCAATAAAATACATTAATTTCTTAGCTAACCCTTTAGAATCTCTTAAATTTGATGGAAAAGGCCATGCAATTTCTTTAACTTCAAAATATAATTCACTTAGCTCTGATTTTGTAAAAAAAAGACTTTGATTTGTTGAATTAGAATAGAAGATATGAAATGGTGCATGATTATTATTTTTATTTAAAAAATATTTTCTAACGCCAAAAAATAATTTTCTAAAAACTAATGCTAAACTTAAATTATTTTCAATTGGACCAGATATTATAAAAATTCCATCGTCATTTAATCGCCTTTTTAAATTCTGTATTACTTCAAATGGATTTATTAGATGCTCTAATACGTTACTGATATGAATAATATCAAATTTTTCATTCTTATTTTCAAATTCTATAATATTTTGAAAATTTACATTATTAAATTGTTTCGAAAGACTTATAATAAGTTCGTTTGAAAATTCGACACCAGTACACTCGAATTTATTTTCTTGAGCTTGTAATATAAAAGAACCATTTCCACAACCATAATCAAGCAATTTTTTTTTATTCGAATATTGATTTATTAATTTAATTATTTTACTATTTTCATTTCTATAAAGTGTATCTAAATTGATTTCTCCTTGATAAGTCGTAGGGTACATTGCAACATAATCATCATGCGATGGAAATGGTTGTACATAAATAAGTTTGCATTCCAAACATTTTCTGTATTCAAATATTTTCCCATTAAAATATGTGTTTTCAAAAACTGTAGAAACATTTTGAGTACTGAAACAAAAAGGACAACTAGTAATCATATCTTTAAGATTTAATTATTATTAGAACTCCCCCTCTTCAATAAATAAACCAAGCTCAACAGCTTTTCTTTTTTCACAAAGAAGATAATTATAATTGTCGCTTTTTTTAATTTTATCAACTTGCATTACTCCTTTTTTTTCATCAACGTTAAAATACAGATAATCAAGATTTGAAACAAGGTTATTAACTTTTTGACCTACTTCATCGTTTAGTATTTCAATTAAAATTGACGGTCTGAAAACAGAAATATATTCATTAAATCCTTCTAAAACTTCAGCTTCGTGAGTTTCTACATCAATCTTTATTAAATCAATCTTTAATAAATTATATTCTTTAATAAAGCTATTTAAGGTTACGGTTTCGATTTTTGTTTCAAAGACTTTTATTCCAGTATCGGAAAGATTTTTATTTACAGTTACTGAATATATATGTTCAGAGTTGGTATCGTAAATAATGGCATTTCCATCTGAATTTGAAACAGCTTTTTCAATTGAAATAATGTCAAATTTATTTAAAGAAATATTATCTTGTAGCTTAGAGAAAATTCTTTTAACAGGCTCAAAAGCATATACTTTTGAATTATTATTTATTGTTTTTGCAATTAAAGAATAAACTCCTGTGTTAGCTCCAATATCAATAATAACATCAGATGTTTCGCAAAGTTTCATCCAAATCTTTAAAGATTCTTTCTCCCAAACATTTGCTAGTCCTGTCCAAAAAATTTCATTTTCGATAAAATAACCATAATGTCTAATTTTAAATGATTTATATTTATTAATAGAAACTTTAAAATTTCCTTTAAAATATAAATGTTTGAATATATTTTCGCTAGGTGTCCAAAAATACCTAATAAAAAGAAATATTTGCTTTTTAAAAGGAAATATTAAATATATTTTTTTTATTAAATTTTTCAAATTTCAAATTTATGTTTAAGTAAATAATAATATTATGTTTTTCATTACATTCAATTAAGTAAGCTAAACGCCTGTCATTCAAAAATCATATATATTTTTATAAGTATTGCTTTGTAAAATATATTAATCTTTTTTATTATTTTTGTAATACACTCCATTTGCTAATATTATAATATCATAAATTTTATACCTTAATCTTTTGGGTAAAATTATTAACCAATTAAACTTATCTACAGACCAAATCCAAAATTTAAAGGTAAAAATAATTATTATTACTTCTTTAAATCCATTCAGTTTGCTTAAGTTCCGTATTTTATGTTTACTATACAATAATGGTTTCATTATTAATAGTTTATTATACATTTTGGAATATTCTCTCTGTCTATTAATGTATGAAAGACAAGTTATTTCTTCGTTATGCCAAGCAAAAGCATTAAAATCAAAGTATAAGGGAATGTCCTTTTCAAAAGCACGAATAGCTAAATCGTAATCCTCAATATCTTTTAACCTTTCATCAAATCCATCTAACTTAATAAAAGTTTCTTTAGAAATTGAAAAATTTGCTGCTGTTATGAATATATTTTCTTTAGGTAATGGTTTTCCCATTAATGTTTTTAAAACGTTATTCCACTTTTCACTCAAATAAGCTTTATAAGACTGAAAATCAGTTTTACATTTAATTTTATTTTCACATTGAACACCAGTTAAAATACTATTGGGAAAATTTTTATGATGTTCGACATGTATATATATACAATTTTCAACGAGAACCATATCATCATCAATAAATAACAATAAATCCCCATTTGCATATTTTACTCCATTATTTCTAACAACTGCTCTACCTTGATTATTTTGTTCAATTATTCTGATAGATTTATGATTATTTAAATACTTCTCTAAAATTTGTTTTGTATTATCTGTTGAACCATCTATAATAATTATGACTTCAAAATCTTTATAGGTTTGTTTTTCAAGGGAATATAATAAGTTTAAAATTTTATTTTCACCATTAAAAGTAGGAATAATTACAGATAATTTCATTTTTCTAAAACTATTTTTTAAAAAATCCAAATTTATTTACTCCTAAATCATTTACAGCACCTGAGGTTATAATAAATAATTCTATTGGTTTGCAGTTATAAGAAGTTGGCGATTTTCGGAGCATTAAACTGAATGCCAGAACTGAACTTGAGGCGAAGCACAAAACTTCAATTAGCCATCGTACTCTCAATTTCATGCAGGTTATTATAGTGGTTGAAAACTTATTCATGTGTGTGTATTGTTGTGAATTTGTCCTTTAATGAAAGAAATCTTGATTCATAATATTTAAAACTAATTTTACTTAAAAATAAAGTAAAGATAAAACTGATAATACCAATAGAAAATAAATTAATAAAATTAGTTTTTGGAAAATGTATTACTCGGACTAAGATATCAATTATCATAATAGCTATTGGATGAATTAAATAAATACCATAAGTATATTTTCCCCATTTGTTTGCAAACGAAATATTATTTAGGTTCAATTTTGATTCTTTTTTTGTAATTGCTTGAGAAGAAATTATTAATGCAAAAGAAAATGAAATAAAAATACGACTTATCGCATTACCATAATTAAACGAGAATAGTGTATCACTCAAAAAAACCAAACAAAATGAGAAAACAAATAAAGTAAAATGAGTCTTTGTAGAACAATTTTCAAAGAAACTTCTGATTTTTTTATTTGATTTAATTAAAAGAGCCATAAGTCCGCCAATACCAAGGTCCAGCAACACTGAAAAAGTATGAAAATATAAAACAATACTATCATTATTATTTATAATACGAAAAAATATTGACCCGATTATGACAAATAAAATTGAGTAAAACCATAATCGTTTTGGTAAGAACACAAATATTAAAGGCCAAAACAAATAAAATTGTTCCTCAATGGAAACTGACCAAGTTATATTTTGTGATATTGCATCGCTTCCGTAGCAATATTTTTGAATATTTATCACATCAAAGTTGCTTAAAAAAATAAAGTGATAAAGAAAATTTGAACCAGTTGGGTTATTTATTCCAAATAATGATTTTATAAAAGGATAAATCAGAAAAGAGAAAGTAACAACTAAAAAATATAATGGCCA
>MENC01000136.1:0-17387 GCA_001768155.1 Bacteroidetes bacterium GWA2_30_7 | reverse complement strand
GATTTTGATTTGGTGGTCTTGCATGTTGAAGGAAAACCATAAATGCAGCAATGAATCTAATGGAATCTAAATTTTTAAAATATAATTTGTCGTTACTCATAATTATAAAAACTTAAAATAATAGATGGAATTTTACTCACGAACATATAATATAATTACATATATTATAAACTTTGATTTTTAATAAAATTTTAAAGAAATTTGATTTCATCTATTTCATTGTTCATTTTAATATAATTCAAACATTCAAGATATGCATTTTCAAACAAATTATTGTTTTCTATGCTGTTATAGCGAATCGTTTTTTTCTCAATTAAAAAATCTTTTTTTGGTTTATTAAAAATCAATTTGGTATAAAATTTAAATAATAGGAATTTTATTGATTCTTTTACCGAATATGGATTGTAAAAATAATTATTAGGCTCCGACGTAAAATAGTTATAAAAGAAAGAGACTTTAAGATTTTCCAGATTATACGAATCCTGATATAAAAATGAATTACTATTCAAATTAACTATAGCTAATGATACTGATTTATTACAAAACATAATATTAGCTCCTAAACTAGTAATACGAACAGAATATTCAATATCAATATGTTTTAAGTTAGTATTAAATAATCCCAACAGTGGTAAACTTGTTCTTCTCAGCATTATCGTTAGTCCACATAAAAAACAATTATTTTGTATTTTGTCTCTCCATTTAACATATTCATTCTCAAAATAGTTGGAGAAAATAACATATTGTTCTTTTTTATTATTCAAATTGTGTTGCAAAATATTTCCTGCAATAACATCAACTTGAGGATTAATCAACATAAATTCTTTGCATTTATGTATTATTTCATAGTCATAAACATCATCGTCTGTTATTATTTTAATTAACTCGCCATTAGCCATTAAAATGGCTTTATTTGTGCCATGTGCCTCACCTTTATCTTTTTCCGAAATGAATTGATGAATTTTTCCTTCGTTAAATAAATTTTTAAGGAATTCGAATGTCCCATCAGTACTACCACCATCAACAATTATAATTTCCTCATCATCTTTACAGGCTTTAACAAGATAAGGTAATGTTACTTTTAAATAACTCAATTTATTAAATGTAGTAATTACATAAGACAATTTTATATTTCTACTCAAATTCATTAATAGCCGAGTTCTTTTGCGAATTTAATCATATTCTCCTTTTTTCTTGATTTTACCGGACAAGCTGGAATTCCAGTATATATTGTCCATGGTTCTGTGTTTTTTGTTACTAATGAACAGGCTCCAATAACAGAGCCTTCGGCTATTGTTATTCCAGGCATTATTACAACATTAGTCCCGATACCAGCATATTTTTCGATTTTTATTGTTGAAAAGATAACCGTGTCACGATATTTTTCGGGTACTGTAACACTTGTAAATCCATCTCCTAAAAATTTATCGCTTCCAACAATAATTCTTGTTCCAGCTGCGATTGTTACAAAATTTTCTATAATTATTTTGCTTTTTGCACCACCTATAATAGTAATATATGGTGATAAGTGTATATAATCTCCTATTTCTGCTTGAGTTGTTATATATACACCTGAATCAATTGCTACATGACTCCCAATAGTTACTAAATGAGGTCTTCTGATTTCAACGTTTTTACTTATAAAAACATCCGTTCCACAACTTTTTAATAAATTTTTATTATATTGTTTAGTTTTAAGATTCATTATCGTTTTAATAAGGATATATTGATTGATAATAATCTATAGTATTTTTTATACCAAGTTTAAAATCTGTAAATTGAAAATCTTTAAAAACTTTCTTAAACTTAGTATCATCCATAACTTTTTTAGGAGCACCGTCTGGCATATTGTGGTTCCAGTTTAATTGAAATTTGTTTTTATAATAATTGCTAATGATAAAAACTAATTCTTTTACACTTAACCCAAAATTTTGAGCTATATTAATTGGTTCGGACAATCCAATAATATTAGGATTTTTTATAATATTGATTATAATTTTTGCAAAATCTTCAACATATAGCCATTCTCTTATTGCAACTCCAGTACCCCATATTTCTATTTCATTTTGTGCAAGTTTTTCTGCTTTTACAAACTTTGAAATTAACGCATTGAGAGCGTGCGCCTTATTAGGATTTGTAGAATCAAATGGTCCATACATATTAGGAACAAGTAAATTAATACTTCTAATATTATATTGCATTGAATAACTTTCTCCAACTGTCCAAAGAAATCTTCTTGTGGCTCCATAAGATAATACAGAACGATGTAAGTGGCCATCCCACCAATGATCTTCAATAAATGTATCTGCTTTTGAAGGATATGCGCAGTTAGCAATTGGATTTATTATAATAGCTTCAGTGTTGACTTTTGAAATTGCTTCATACATATTCAAAATCATCATCGAATTATCAAGCATTACTTTAGCAGCATTTTCTGTAACATAATTTAAACTGCCTACATGTGCTGCACAGTTAATTATAATATCGGGTTTTATGCTCGAAAACAAAAGTAATGTTTGCTCTAAATTACACAAGTCAGTACCATTTGTTTTTGATGTTATTTCAAAACTTAAATCTTCTTTAATTAGTAATTTTGAAACGTTATTGCCTACAAAACCCGTTGCGCCAAGTAATAATATTTTTTCTTTTGTCATTTTTTATCTGATTAATATTACCATCCCATTCTAATAGTATCAACTATATATTCTGCTTTTTCTTTGTCAATTGAGTCATGAATCGGGATGTGGATTTGTGTTTCATCGAACTTTTCTTGATTAATAAGATAATTATTTTTTCCACCAAAAACATCATTTCTGTCAATTCGTTGATGAATTACAGATGCAGTTATTTTTTTTTCTTTCAAAGCTCTGATAAAATCATTTCGTTTTTCAACATGAAATCCAAATAACCAAAACGCACTTTGTCTATCGCTTTTGTATTTGAATAATTTAATAGAATTGATTTTTGATAATTCATTTTGATAATATTTTGCTATTTCAATTCTTTTATTCAATCGAAAGTGATAGTCTTTTAAGTTAGCCAAACCCAAGGTTGCAGCATAATTATTTAAATGATACTTATATCCTAATTCATTAATATTGTAATTTCTTTCTCCAAGTTCAGTTAGTTGTGATTTAGAACGATCAATTCCAAACCATCTTTTTTTAATAATTTCATGATATTTGTTTGTTATTGTGCAAATAGCACCACCATCTCCTGTTGTCAAATGTTTAATTGCTTGAAAAGAGAAACAAGTGAAATCGGAAATATTTCCAATCGGTCGATTTTTATAAGTAGCGCCTAATGCATGTGCAGCATCTTCAATCACAATAATATTATTTTCTTTAGCTATAAAATTAATTTCATCTAAATCGCAAGGATAACCACCCCAATGTACAGGAATTATGGCTTTTGTTTTGGATGTAATTTTGGATTTTATTGATTCTAATGAAATATTACCAGTTAAGTAATCAATATCTGCAAATATTGGTTTTGCTTTTAATTGGAGAATTACTAACCCAGTTGCTACAAAAGTCTGAGCAGGCAATATTACTTCATCACCTTCTTTAATTCCTGCAACCACTAACGCTAAATGAAGAGATGAGGTCCCTGAATTTAGAGTTATACATTTTTTAAAACCAAATACTAATTCAAGTTGTTTTTCAAATTGCTTAACAATTTCTCCCTCACTTAATAAGGCTGAAATAAACAATTTAGTTATTTCACTTACAGCACTCTGGTCAATATATGTATTAAATATTGGAATATTCATATTTATTGTTTTTCATTTTTCCATTCAAGAGAGGGTAAAAATATAAAATTTTCAAATTGTGTTGCCATTTCACCTCTTGCAATACATCTTTTATCCATTGGATCAATTACAGAGCAATGTAATGTGTTCATTACTAAATGATGATATGAATAAGGGCTTTGTGTATATAGTCCAAGTATAAAAGAATACTCACCTGCTTTTAAAAAGTTAGCAGGAATTTTAACAGTACTAATAAAAACTCCCTTTTCTTGTTTTTTTGAACCATCCCAATCAACAATTGTATCTCCAGACCAAAATAATTTTATTCCATCATAATTAATTAATTCTATACTTGGAGTGATTTTTATCCCATCATTATTTTGCCATTTTAGTTCAACATAAAAATCTTCACAAGTTAATAATTGATTTGATATTGTATATTTTGCATTTAATAGTTTAGCCTCAATAATATGAGCAGGTTTTTCAATTGTTTTTGTGTCTTCAAATTTTTCAAAACCCGAATTTATTTTTAAATTTCCTTTTAGATATCTACTAACTCCTTCTTGCACACTTAATAGTTCACTTGTTTTACCATTTTCTAAGAAAATAATTTTTGAACATAATGATTGAATAGCGGTCATACTGTGACTAACAAATAGTATAGTTCTACCACTTTTTCTAACATCGTTCATTTTGCCCATACATTTTTTTTGAAATTCTGCATCTCCTACGGTAAGAACCTCATCAATAATTAATATTTCAGGCTCCAAAAAAGCTGCAACTGAAAAAGCTAATCGTAATTGCATTCCGCTACTATAATGTTTGATAGGTGTATCAATAAACTTCTCAACTCCACTAAAATCCACTATTTCTTCAAATTTAGATTTAACTTCTTTTCTGGTCATTCCTAATATAGTACCATTTAGAAATATATTTTCACGACCTGTTAGTTCTGGATGAAATCCGGTACCGACTTCTAGTAAAGAAGAAACTCTCCCAATGATAGTAATTATTCCTGTAGATGGTTCTGTAATGCGAGATAATATTTTAAGCAAAGTGCTTTTTCCAGCACCATTTTTGCCAATAATACCAAGTACTTCACCTTGTTTTACTTCAAAAGAAATATCTTTTAATGCCCAAAACTCTTCTAAATCAGATTTCGTCTTACTCTTAGATAAACCCCACCAATTAACAAGCGTTTCTCGTAACGATCCAGAAACATTTTTTCCAATTTTATATTTTTTAGAAACATTTTTTACTTTAATAACTAGTTCATCCATTAAGATGTAATTGTATTTGTAAATTATTTATTTATGAAATTAAAATCTGAAATAGTCATAATTTTAACTAACTCTTCAAATGTTATTTTTGATTGCCAATTCAATAGTTGTTTTGCTTTTGATGGATCTCCAATTAGCAAATCAACTTCTGTTAGTCTAAAATACTTTGGATCAATATTTACAATAGTTTTTCCAGATTCTTTCCATATTCCTTTTTCATTTATACCCTTCCCTTCCCAATGAATTTCGATGTCTAAAACCATGCAAGTTAATTCTATGAATTCTCTAACAGTATGCGTTTCACCAGTAGCAATCACAAAATCTTCGGGCTTATTAAGCTGGAGCATTCTCCACATAGAGTCAACATATTCAGGAGCATAACCCCAATCTCTTTGAGCATCTAAATTACCGACAGTTAAAAGGTCTTGTAATCCAAGTTTGATTCGTGAAATTGCTTGCGTAATTTTTCTTGTAACAAAAGTTTCGCCTCTTCTTGGACTTTCGTGATTAAATAAAATTCCATTACATGCAAAAAGTTTGTAAGCTTCACGATAATTAACAATTATCCAATAAGCATATAGCTTTGCAACTCCGTAAGGTGACCGAGGATAAAATGGAGTAGTTTCGTTTTGAGGTATTTGTTGAACTTTCCCAAATAACTCACTTGTTGAAGCCTGATAGAATTTGACTTTTTTTTCAATGCCTACTTCTCTAATTGCATCAAGTATTCGTAATGTACCTAAAGCGTCAACCTGAGCTGTATAATCTGGTATATCAAATGATACCTTTACATGACTTTGTGCAGCAAGATTATAAATTTCGTCAGGTTCAATTTTGTCTAATAATCTATTTAAGCTACTTGTGTCAACTAAATCAGCATAATGCAGAAATAAACGTTTATTTAATATTTCAGGATTGTTATATAAATGGTCTATCCTATAGGTATTAATAGAACTACTTCTTCTTATAAAACCATGAACCTCATAATTTTTTTCAAGTAAAAATTCTGTTAAATAACTACCATCTTGCCCTGTCACGCCTGTTATTATTGCTTTTTTCATAATTTTCTATATAATTTTGGTAAATTAATTTTATACCTTCTTCAAGTCTTATTTTATGATTAAAACCTAAATTCTTTAACTTAGTTGAGTCTAATAATTTTCTTGGTGTTCCATTCGGTTTGGTAAAATCAAAGCTTAACATACCTTTATAATCAATAATTTTAAATACTAATTCAGCAAGTTGTTTAATTGAAACTTCTTCTCCTGTGCCAATATTAATAATTTCATTTTCATTATAATTTTCCATTAAAAAGACACAAGCAAAAGCTAAATCATCGGCAAACATAAATTCTCTTATTGGTGTTCCAGTTCCCCAAATAACTACTGATGATTCATTTTTTATTTTTGCGTTATGTGTTTTTCTAATTAAAGCTGGTAAAACATGTGAATTGTCTAAATCATAATTATCATTCATACCATATAAATTTGGAGGAATAACGCTAATAAAGTTGCAATTATACTGCTTTTTATAAGATTGGCACATTTTTATTCCACTTATTTTAGCAATGGTATAAGCTTCATTACTACTTTCTAAATATCCTGAAAGTAAATATTCTTCTTTTATAGGTTGACTTGCAAGACTAGGATAAATACAAGAAGACCCTAAGAATAAAAGCTTTTTCACATTATGTAAGTATGATTGATGTATTATATTTGATTGAATCATAATGTTATCATATATAAACTCCGCAGGATAATTATTGTTTGCCAATATTCCACCAACTTTTGCAGCCGCTAAAAATACATATTCTGGTTTTTCTTGTTTAAAGAAATAATCCACAGCAAGTTGGTTTCTCAAATCCAATTCGTATGAATTTCTAATAATAATATTTTCAAAGCCATTTTTTAATAATAATCTATGAATTGCAGAACCGACCATTCCTAAATGTCCAGCTATGTAAATTTTTGATTTTTGATTTAACATTTTTACATTTTTTTTCAGCATTATTTATTATTTTTTCTATACCAATTTTAATTCGTTTTCTTGTTTTATGCCAAATGAAACATTTTGACTAAAGTAAAATTTACGTTGCCGACTATTAAATTTAAAAAATAAAGATATTAATTTTGCAAAGAAAAAAAAAATTGTATTTTTAGATTTTATACAGAACTTATAAAGCTTTTGCAAAAGCAAAATTACAAACTAAAAGCAGAAAAAATGAATGAAATTTATCCGAACTTTGAAGAACCTAAATTTGTAGGTCAACTGCTTTTCGAAATAACAAGTTGGATTGGTCGCCATTTTAAAAAAAGCAAGGGTCAAATAATTCCTTATGTTTCACCATTATTGCTGGATATAGGAGCTGGAGCGAATTTTAAAGATGGTTGGACACATGTAGATTTTTATTGTTTAAGGTTATGGTTTTGGAAAAAATACCCACAACTTAGACCTGAAATTGAAACCGACCTAAGATATCCTTTGTATTGCTCTAACAATGTTGTTGATGGTGTTTATTCAGGTCATACGCTTGAACATTTATACCCAAAACACGCATATCAATTATTATGCGAAATATTTAGAGTGTTAAAACCAAAATGTTGGCTAAGAATAAATGTTCCTGATCTTAAAAGAGCTGTTGACATTTATAATGGTAAATTATTATTGCCTGAATTTAAATTTAAAGCCGAGGCAATTAGTAATTGTACCCAAAATTGGGGACACCATTCAGCTTGGGATGAAGAACTATTAGCAAATGCTTTGGAAATTACCGGCTTTATTAATATTCGAAAAGTGGAATTTGGGAAAGAGGGGACTGATAAAAGATTAATAAAAGAAGAAGAATTTAGAAGACATGAAACTCTAGTTATTGAAGCACAAAAACCTTAAACTTTAAAACGCTAAAATAAAACTAAAAGCATAATGTGACTAAATGATTTTAAACTCATATCCCCATTTATTACTTTTGTGTTTTAAGTTTTCAAATATTAAAGAATATCTGCCATCACTCTTTCTACTTTTCTAAAATAAAAAAGAGAAGATATAAAAATAATACAAATTATTATTATTGAATAAAGAAAATAAGTTAACCGCAATTCTCCGCCTATCATACACCATCTAAATCCCTCAATAACACCAGCTAAGGGATTTAATATGTGATATATAAATTGATATTTTATCGGAATTAATGATGAGGAATAAGCTACCGGGGTTGCATAAAGTCCAATTTGAATATAAAAAGGAATAATATGTTGAACATCTCTAAATCTGATGCTTAGAGCAGAAATCCATATTCCAACACCAACTGAAATTAAAATAATAAGTATTAAAAAAACAGGAAGCCATAAAACATTTATAGATAAAGGGGTTTGAAAATAAATCATTGATAAAATCAATAGCAAAAATGAAATTATAAAATCAATTAGTCCAACCAGAGCTTTTGAAAGCGGTATTACTAAACGTGGAAAATATATTTTTTTTATCATTGCTGATTCTGTAATAATTGAACGACCAGCGGTACTTATAACAAATGAAAAATAAGACCAAGCAGTTAATCCAATTAATGCAAAAACTGGATATGGAATAGTTCCTGTATCAACCTTAATAGCTTTTCCAAAAACAAAGAAAAATATAAATAAAGTAGCAAGAGGTTGCAAAAAAGCCCATGCAAAACCTAAAAATGTTTGAGCATAACGTACTCTGAATTCACGCCAAGCCAAAGTATAAAATAAATCTTTATAATATATTATGTCTCTTAACCAATTTATGTTTAAAAAAGTAATTTTGCTAGAGTTATTAATAATTGTTTTAACAGTCATAATTTATTAAAATGTTCTCAAAATTAATCAAACCTAGATATAATGCCAAATTTATTTATGCAGGGCAAACTCATTATAAATTTAAGTATGTTTGATTATTAGCTCTTTATGTTTTTTTAAATAATTAAAAAATCAAAATCTTCAAATCTTAACTTATTGATATTAAGTGTGTAAAAATTATAATGCGTTTGCCCTGTTTATTTATGGTTAGATTTTTTTTTATTTCTTAAATTTAGTATGTTAGAAATTCTTAAAAGATGTGTTTTTAAAAAAAATCATTGTTTACATTCATCATTTTGCTACTTTTGTAAAAAAAAATTCTTCAATGAAGAAACTTCTTTCATTTTTATCTAAAAATAAGTTATACTTTGTTGTATTTGCTGTTTTGGTTCATACATATATTGTTCACATTGCTACTCATGTGTCTGGTGATCAATTAATTCAAATAGCTTCTGTAAATAATTTTTTAAATGGTCATGGATTTACTATTTCATCCATTGATACTAATACTTACCAAGTTCAGTACACTAAATTGGAAGATTGGCCTTTGGGCTACTCATTGTTAGTTGCACCGTTGTTAAAAATTACAAATTATAATTTTGATTTATCCGAATTATTAATGTACTTTTTTTCATATTTGCTTCTCTTTTTTACAACATATAAAATATTATTATTGATTATTCCAAAAGAAAAGCAGTGGAGTATATCTATTTTGTTTATCTTCTTTACTTTTGCACATACTCCTTTTCGACATTTAACAAGCACTGATTTACTTACTGTTGGTTTTTATTTATTGATTATATATTTAATTATTATTTTCTTTTATAAGCCTCATAGTTTAGTAAAAGAAATCCTTTTAATATTATCAATATCTCTATTATCAGCATTCTTGAGTTTTTTAAGATATGCTTATTATCCGCATACTTTATCTATATTTTGCTTCTTTATTTTAGGAGCGATATTTTTTAAAATAAAAATAACATGGAAAACTATATTTTATACTTTCATAATTTTCTCAATATCTGCATTATTTACTTATTTTCAAATCAATTCGCAGACATATTCATTAAACTTAGCAAGTCAATTTTTATCTGGTGATGCTACAATTATTAATAGTGCTGCAAAATTTCTTTATTCCCCTTTCTTTAATGCCTTTTTTACGGATTATATTATTTATAATTTCTATTTTCAAATTTCTGGCAGTCTATCAATTCCTTTAATCTTATTTGTTTCTATTTCTTTCGCATCTTTAATCTTATTATTTTTCTTAATAATCATTACATATCGTTCTTTTAAATACTTAATTAATATTATTTTCAAAAAAAATAAAGATTCTTTTGATTCAACTCATCAACCAATATTAAATTTCATAAATTGTACTGCAATTTTTACAATAATTTGTAATTTACTTTTTATGTTTATTATTTACAAAGGTTTTCCATTCTCTTGGGAAAGGTTGCTCGGGAAAAGTTATTTATATGAATCATATCCAGTAATCTCTCGTTACATTGTTTTAACTTACTATTTTACTATAATTGTTTTTTATTTATTTATTATTCTTAATAAAATAAACTTTCTTAAAAAAATTATTATTTCGTTATTTATATTCTCATTCATTTTCCAATTTACACACTGGATTTATCTTAGAAGTAAGTTTTCTTTATATGATAGAAATGAAAATTTGTCGCAACTGGATTTTCCTTCTGGTTGTAATAGTGATTTAATTGAACTTAATAATAAAATATCCGAAGAAAAAAAGAAGTTAATATACATTATTTCAGAAGCTACGCATATAAATAATTACAGGCATCCAAGTTCTGTTGGTTTAGTTCAAGCAAATGGAGGTATTATTGCTACTCCACGTACTTTTTTAGCTTTAAAAAACAAAAAATTTTTACAAAATTACAAAGTTATTGTTGCAAAAGATTTTAGCCCTGAAGATTCTCTTATTAATGAAATTCTTTTAAAAACGCCAAATACACCCTATGTAAATTTAAATAATTGTGATTTAAAACTTTATCAATTGACAATGAATACAAATGATTAATAACAAAACTATAGCAGTAGTTGTCCCTACTTATAATGAAGAAATTCAAATTAAGTATGTAATTGAATCAATGCCTGATTTTGTTGACAGAATTATAATTGTAAATGATTGCTCCACAGATAATACTGAAATTGTTGTAAAAAACTATATAGATTCCAACAATATTTCTCCTATTGTAATAAAAGATATTTATGATAAACAAATAAAAAACAAATATAACAAAGCTGAAATGGTTCTCCAGAATCAACTTAAAAACGAATTGTCAAAATTTATACCATCAGAAATATGTAATAAAGAACCTAACAACAACAGAATAATTTTAATAAACCACTTAAAAAATGGAGGAGTAGGAGCATCAATAGCTTGTGGTTATAAATGGTGCAAAGATCATGATATAGATTGTACTGCTGTAATGGCAGGTGATGGACAAATGGATCCTGATGAACTTAAAAGTATTTGTTTACCTGTAATAAATAATGAAGTTGATTATGTAAAAGGAAACAGATTAATACACAGAAGTGCACTCCTAGTTATTCCTAAAGTAAGATATATTGGGAACTCTATTTTATCCATTCTTACCAAGATTGCATCTGGCTATTGGCATGTTTCTGACACACAAACTGGTTATACTGCTATTTCAAACAAGGCGTTACATGCAATCCGATTATTTGAAATATATCCAAGGTATGGTATGCCAAATGACATGTTGGTTAAACTTAATATTGCTTTTTGTACTCTGAAAGAAGTTGAAATT
This sequence comes from Bacteroidetes bacterium GWA2_30_7, assembly GCA_001768155.1. Taxonomy (GTDB): domain Bacteria; phylum Bacteroidota; class Bacteroidia; order Bacteroidales; family GWF2-33-38; genus GWA2-31-9. The sequence continues at coordinate 5,737 of MENC01000136.1, read as the reverse complement.
AAACCCATATATGATATTGGCGAAAAATCAAAAATGAAAGTTATTAAAGTTATCCCAAGAATATCCTGGCTTCTTTTTAAATCTTTTTTCAAACGATTATGGTTAAAATATCTTTTCAGAGATTTCCATCCTCTCTTTTTACTGTATAATTTTTCTTTTCTATTAGGCATTTTATGGATTCCATATATTTTTAAAGTTGGAAAAGCGACATTAAGTGGGAACAACTTATCCTTTGAAACACTTTTAGCATTTTCATTCTTAGGAATTAGTGCAATTCAAAGTTTTCTTTTTGCCATGTGGATGGATATACAAGATAACGAACGGTTATATAAATAATAGTCTATGTGTGGCATCTTCGGATTAGTTTTTCACAATCCCAAAAACTTTCACGTTAAAAGTAAAAAACTGATTAATTCCCTTTTTATTGAAAGCGAATCTCGTGGTAAAGAAGCCTCTGGATTTTGCTTTATCAACGAAACCAATATATTTATTGGGAAAACATCAAATCCATCTAATATTTTAATTAAGAATCAAGATTATAAGGATTGCTTCAATAATTTCATTAAAACAAATTCCAGTTTTTACACTTGTTTTGGTCATGCCAGATTGGTAACTCATGGGTACGAACATTTTTATGAAAACAATCAACCGGTAATTTTTAAAAATTATATTTTAGTCCATAATGGTATAGTGGTAAATTACAATGAATTATGGAAAAAATATTTTCCTGATTTAATTCCTAAAACAAATTTAGATACTGAAATAATTCCTGCTTTATATGATTACTTTTTATCTAAATCGAATGACTATAGAAAGGCTATTTCGGAAGTCTTTTCAATAACAGAAGGTGTAATAAACATAACATTGTTTAATACTAAAGAACAAAGTATAATACTTACCACTAATAATGGTTCATTATATTATTTTACAAATTCCGAATATTTTATATGGGCATCAGAATATTCTATTATTAAAAACTCATTATCAAAAAACAAAATTCCTTTCAAAAATAATGAGATTATTAAAATTCAAAATTCTGAAATAATAAAAAAAAATATTGAATCAAACATCAATTTTTGTTCACAGGAAATAATTCAGATTGACTTTGATGAAAAATTAAAACTCAAATATATAAATACAAGTTTAGAGTATAATCAAAGGAACTCAGTTCCAATAGCATTTATCAATTATTCTAAATTAGTTGAAACCGAAATTTCAAAATTAAAACGATGTACAAAATGTTTATTACCAGAATCATTTCCATATATTTATTTTAACGAAAAAGGAATTTGTAATTACTGTAGTTCGCATCAGTCTATAATTTTATTGGGTGTTGATAAACTAAAAGAATTAATAAATAAAACAAAATCAAAAAAATGTCTTGTTGCATTTAGTGGTGGACGGGACAGTAGCTTTTGTCTTCATTATATAAAAAAGGTATTAAATCTGGAGCCAATTGCATATTCTTATGATTGGGGAATGCTAACAGACCTCGGACGAAGAAATCAATCTCGAATGTGTGCTAAACTCGGAGTAGAACATATTTTGGTTTCTGCCGATATTAGAAAAAAACGAAAAAATATTCAGCTTAATGTAAATGCCTGGTTAAAAAAACCTGATTTGGGAACAATACCACTTTTCATGGCTGGAGATAAACAATATTTTTATCATGCTTATCGAATAATGAAAGAATATAATCTCCCAACTTTAATAATGGGGGAAAACTTTTTAGAAAAAACAGGATTTAAAACTGCATTTAGTGGTGCAAAACAAACCAATAGCGGATATATGGCTTATCATATTTCTATCGCTAACAAAATTAGAATGGCTAATTATTATTTAATGCAATTTTTATCGAATCCGAAATATATTAATAGCTCACTAATAGACACAATTGGAGCCATAATTTCTTATTACGGTCTTAAACATAACTATATCAATCTTTTTAACTATATTCCGTGGTCTGAATCAGAAGTAAATAATATTTTAATAAATGAATACAATTGGGAAACTGACCCCGATATTGAATCTACCTGGCGAATAGGAGATGGAACCGCAGCTTTTTATAATTATATTTATCATACTGTATCTGGTTTCACCGAAGCTGATACTTTCAGAAGCAACCAAATTCGGGAAGGTTTAATTTCAAGAGAAGGAGCATTTATTAAATTGCAAAATGAAAATAAACCCCGTTGGAATTCTATAAAATGGTATTGCGACACAATCGGGATTGATTTTGAAAAAACAATTCAAATTATTAATAACATAAAGAAACGGTATTAATGAAGATAGTTGTTTCAATAGAACATCCTGCCTGGGCACACCAATTTCATTTCCTAATAAAGCAATTGATAGAATCCGGACATTTAGTTAAAGTTTTTACTGTGAATAAAGATCACGATGCTGAACTCCTCGACACATTTAATATAAATTACGAAATAGTTGGGAAAAGTACTGGGAAAAATATTATTGAAAAAATATATTTACTTTTTATAATTTCGTTCAGGATATTCATAAAATGCATAAAGTATAAACCAGATATTTTTATTGGCAGGGCTTCACCAATGATGGCAATTAATAGCTTCTTGTTTGGTAAACCTCATATAATTTTTGAAGACACAGAACATTCATACATTAGTTTATTTTTTTGTAAATTGTTTTCAAGAAAAATATTTACCAACTCTTCATTTAGAAAAAATTTAGGGAGAAAACAAATTCGTTGCAACACATACAAAGAATTGTTTTATTTGCACCCAAACTGGTTCACTCCTGACATAAATGTTTTGACATCATTAGGTTTACAAAACCAGAAATTTACAATCATTCGATTTGTCGCCTGGCAAGCCGATCACGATTATGGGCATAAAGGATTGACCTACGAAATGAAAAAACAGGCAATAAAAACATTTGAAAAATATGGAAAAGTATTTATTACCTCTGAATTAGAACTACCCGAAGAGTTTCAAAAGTATAAACTACAAATTCCAAAAGAAAAAATCCATCACCTACTTTACTATGCAACATTGCTCTATGGCGAAAGTTCTACAATGGCAACCGAGGCAGCTGTTCTAGGAACTCATTCTATATTTTGTGATTTTATTGGACGGGGATATACCGATGAACTCGAAAATAAATACAATTTAGTATATAACTTCAGTTTGGATAATAAGAGTATAATCCGATCTATTGAAAAGGCTGAAAAATTGCTAAAAAATCATACCCTTTGGGAAGAAGGGAAACAAAAGCAACTGAAATTACTAGGAGATAAATGCGACGGAACGGATTTTATGTTTCAACAAATATTAAACAATTAACCATGTGCGGAATAGCCGGAATATTCAATAACAACCAAATACCAGGCAATGCTCGTGATATTGTTGAACAAATGAACAAGATTCAAAAACATCGAGGACCTGATGACACTGGTATTTATTCAGATAATAATTGCGCATTAGGACATGTCAGGCTTTCTATAATTGACCTATCTAAAGACGGTCATCAACCCTTTTTTAGCACTGATAAAAATTATGTATTAACATATAATGGAGAAATTTATAATTTCATTGAACTTCGGCAAGAATTAGAACTAAAAGGATATATATTTAGAACTAAAACAGACACAGAAGTATTGATAAATGCTTATATAGAATGGGGGATTAATTGTTTAAGTAAGTTCAATGGAATGTTTGCATTTGCAATATATGATATAATAAAAAATATTTTTTTTATTGCCAGAGATAGAGTTGGAATAAAACCATTTTATTATTTATATAAAAACAATACTTTTTATTTTGCCTCTGAAATTAAAGCATTTCTTGTAATACCAAATATAAATTTAACACTTAATAATCTTACATTATTTGATTATTTATGCTTTAACAGAACCGACATTTTTGACGAAACTTTCACAAATGAAATATCACGTTTACCCAAGGGACACTACGGAATTATTGACAAAAATGATCTTGAAATAAAAAAATGGTGGTCATCATTCGATTTTTTATCTGTTAAAACGAATATTTCTTTTGATGAAGCTATAAAAACTACTGAAAATATATTTCTCTCTGCGGTTGAATTGCACATGAGAAGTGATGTCCCAACAGGAAGTTGTTTAAGTGGAGGTTTGGATTCAACAATTTTACTTGGTATTATCCATTCAAAACAATTAGCTACTAATGGATTTAAAACATTTACAGCTTCTTTTCCCGGCACTTCTTACGATGAATGTAGCTATATTGAACTTTTACAGAAAAAATATCAATTCGAAAATTTCAGAACATATCCGACAGCAGATGGTGCGTTGAAAAATCTTAATGAATTTGTTTATTATAATGACGAACCTACAACAAGCCCAACATTTTATTCTCAATTTGAAGTAATGCGTTTAGCAAAAGACAATGGAGTAACAGTATTATTAGATGGTCAGGGTGGAGATGAAAATTTTGCAGGTTATCAATATTTCCATGGTTTTAATTTTACAGGATTATATAAACAAAAACAATTTGGGAAATTATTAATTGAATTATACAAAAGTTTTATTCGAAAACAAGAGAAAGAAGCCTTTCAAACATTTTTATTTCAGATTCTTCCATCAAGTATAAAAAAGAAACTTTTACTTAAAACATTACCCTACATAAATAAAGATTTTTTTTATACATATATTGATAAAAGCAAAATTTTCAACGAATTTTTCTCAGCAGAAAATTTAAATCATAGTTTAGCTTTACATTTTCAATATAAACTAGAACATTTATTGAGAATGGAAGACAGAAACTCAATGGCTTTTCAAATTGAATCCAGAGTTCCATATCTTGATTACAGGTTAATAGAGTATTTGCTGTCTTTACCGGCTAATTATAAAATTAGAAATGGTGAAACAAAATTTCTTCAGAAAAAAGCATTAGAAAATTATACAATTCCTGAAATTATTAACAGAAAAGATAAATTAGGCTTCGCAACACCTGGAAAAGAATGGATGAAAACAAACCGATGGGAAAGTTTAACTATAGAAAATTATAAATCATTATGCGAAAAAATGCCTAGTATTTTTAATAAACATGTATCATTAAAAGATAATTTATATGAGAAATGGAAAGTAAATCAATTATATACATGGCAAAAAATCTTTAATGTGAAAGCATGACCAACGAAAATATAATCAAAATATTAAAAGAAACATTAAGTTCTGCAAGACTTAAAAATTATGCCGGATATAGTAAATTTGATGCTCTGAATAGTCCGTTTATTCGTTTTATCTCTTTTAATAATTCATGGTTAAGATTTGCTTGGACACAATTTATTAAAATCTCTCCTATTAATTTTCGCCCTTTTTTTCGGGTAAAAACATCAAGAAATCCAAAAGGGATTGCTCTTTTTACTAGATCTTATTTATTTTTATATGAAAAAACAAATAACACAGAATATTTTAAAGAGGCGGAAACTCTTTTAAATTGGCTTATTGAAAACAAAAGTGCCAATCAAAAATATTTTTCATGGGGATACAATTACGCTTGGCAGAATTAACCACCATTCATCCAAAAAGAAGGAGAACCTTGCATTATTGTTACAATTTTTGTTGGAGAAGCTTTCATTCATGCTTATAGAATAACCAACAAAAAGGAGTATCTTGAAGTTGCAATATCTTGTGTCAATTTTATAAATTCAGCATTCAAAGTACTCCATGAAACAGAAACAGAAAGAGCAATTTCTTATACCTTAAATTACGAGAAGAAAATAA
>MENC01000135.1:10855-10991 GCA_001768155.1 Bacteroidetes bacterium GWA2_30_7 | reverse complement strand
TATTTCAATATTATTTAGAAAAAAATAATCCATAATCGAAGGGTAAAAAACAAATTCTGTGTATTAACCTATATTTGCAATAATAATTTTAAACTAAAAAAATTGGAGGTAATAAAATGAAAAATTCAATCCTTTT
>MENC01000135.1:5011-10736 GCA_001768155.1 Bacteroidetes bacterium GWA2_30_7 | reverse complement strand
CCACAACTTTATTCGAGAACGATACAATAAAAATGTGGTATGGAGGAGTTGGTTCCGATATGAAAGCAAGAATCTGCTATGCTTTTTCATTAGACGGTATCAACTGGACAAAACACAATAGTCCTGTTATAGATTTAGGAATTGCTGGTGAATGGGATAGTGGTTGGCTCGATACACCCGAAATAGTAAAAGATAATACAGGCTATAAAATGTATTATTATGGCGATACCATTCAGCAATTTGCGGCTATAAGTTCGGCAATCGGAGTTGCTACTTCAAATGATGGTATTAACTGGTATAAACATCCAAACAATCCAATATTTACAAAAGGAAATGTAGGAGAATGGGATGGTAGTTGGGTTGAATCAACTAATGTTAATTTTGATACAGTTACAGGAGAATATAAAATGTGGTACAATGGAGTGGATACTACAACATGGAAGATCAACATAGGATTAGCAACATCAACCGATGGTGTAAATTGGTCAAAATATGTTAACAATCCTGTTGTCCAAACAGGTAATTGGGGAGAATATGACGATATGTGGTTAGGAACGCCTACGGTATTAAAAATGGATAATTTTTATGAAATGTGGTATTCGGCGACAAGCACAAATAGCTATAATTATGTAACTGCTAGTTTCGACACAGTTAGTATTTGTTATGCAACATCAATTGATGGTATTAATTGGCTCAAACACTCAAACAATCCACTGTTTCACACTTTTACAGCACCATACGATTCATTAGTTGACAGAGGAGGACCTTGGGCTCCCAGTGTTATTTTTAATCCAAATACCAATAGTTTTATGATGTGGTTTGAAGCTCACGGAGGTAACTCAAATTTTAATATTTCCCTTGCAACTGCTCCTAAAACAAACACAAATATTGTCGAATATCATTCAATGGAATCAGATATAATTGTATATCCAAATCCATTCAGTGAAACAACCACACTAGAAATTATAAACTGGAAAAATCAGAATTATGAATTAAAGATTTATGATTTATTCGGAAGAGAAGAAAGAACTCATAAAATTATAAACCAGAAGACAGAAATTTTAAAAAGCGACTTATCAAGCGGAATACATTTTTATCAGTTGAAAGATAACAAGCAAAATATTTCATCAGGGAAACTCATAATACAGTAATGCCGATAAATTCAACGACAGAGAAAGAACAACGTGAATTTATCGGTCAAATTGAAATAAAATCAGTTCCCGCTCTTTCGGATTTGCAATCCGAAAGTTATTATTATAAGGATTTATAATCCGCAATTCATATCCCTCTTCAACCCCTAGATTCTAAATTCTAAAACTTATGAAACCAATTTGAGTTTACAAAAAATATAACCAACCATTGTTATAAGCACAGAATAATATATTATTTTGCAAAATGAAAATAAAAAAGCAAATCGGGCTCTTTTTTGGCTCATTTAATCCAATTCATATTGGACATCTTGCTATTGCAAATTATATTGTTGAATTTACAGAGCTTGACCAGATTTGGTTTGTTGTAAGTCCGCATAACCCACTTAAAAATAAAAGCTCACTACTCGAAGATTATCATCGTTTTGAGCTTGCAAATCTTGCAATTGATAATTATAAAAAATTCAAAGTTTCGAACATTGAGTTTCGTTTACCTCAACCTTCATATACAATAAATACTTTAGAACATTTGAAGGAAAAATATCCGAAATTAATTTTTTCATTGATAATGGGAGCTGATAATTTACTTTCGATTAATAAATGGAAAAATTCAGAACTTATTTTAAGCAATTATACAATTTATATTTATCCACGTCCAAATATCGAAACCACTGAATTTCAAAACCATGCGAATATAAAAATTGTCGATGCTCCAATAATGGAAATTTCATCAAGTTTTATACGCGAATCAATTAAAAACAAGAAAGATATGGAATTTTTTGTTCCCGAAAAAGCCTATAAATATATTAAGGAAATGCACTTTTATGAGAAGTAGTAAAGAGGATTAAAGAATTTTCTGCAAAACATGAACTCATAATTTCAATGACTTTTTTCAATATCGTACGCCACTTGATGAAGTATTGAGAAGTTTAACTTTCTGTAAATATTTTAATAAATACTTGACTTACCTATATTTTTTTATTTATATTTGGTCTAAATAAGGAGAGGCATTAACAATATATTTAAAAGTTATGAAAGCGTTATCTATATTATTAGTAATATTTATGATATTTATATCATGTCAAAAAGATAAAATGGACAATTACATGGTTTCGAAGTCAAAGGTATCAAATATTAAAATTGAAAATACAAAATCGGCTGAATTTCCAACTGTAAGTAGCCTTACACTATATACAAATCAAAATATTATTACCGGTTCGGTTGATTTAATGGTTTCTGTCGGGAATCTGTTGATTTCGTATAATTTAAATATTGTATATAGATTATATAAAACTAATTTGTTTATTGGAGAATCGCTTATATCAATACCACTTACACAAAGTGGTGTACCTAATATTGCAACTTTTCCTTATAAATCGGAAGATTTGAACGGAACAACAAGAGATTTTACATTTTTAATCCCCATATTAAGCTTAGGGGAAAGACAAAATATTTGCAATGATTTACTTTATATTGCTGCCAATGCTTCTGTAGCTAAATTAGTATTACTGGTAGTTCTTATAGGGAAGAAGCTATTTGGGATGAAACAAATAAATTAATCTGACATGATAATTGGGCAACTTATTTTAACTATAAATTTAGATACGATACAAAATAATTGAAAATTCAAGTTTTTTAACTGTTTTTGCTTAAATGAAAATTTAAATTATTGAATAGCAAATAATAAAAATATGAAAATAAATATTTCATTTTATTATTTATAGTATTAATTATAACCATTTTATAAGTTATTACAGCAACTGAGATAATATCAAGTGGAATTATTTATACTATGTAAATATTAAAATAATTAACGGGTAAGCTGAAAACCGAATAGAGTAAGCAAAACTTAAATTTAAAAATAGAATGAAAACAATAAATAAAACAGCTGTATTAATACTATTAAGTATTTTCAGCTTATCAACACAAGTTAGGTCGCAAATGGAACCAATGATGCAAAATCCATCCGACCACATAATGGTTATGCCTAATGATATAAAATGGGTAGATGCTCCTCCCTCATTACCGCCCGGAGCAAAGGCAGCGGTTATTGAAGGTGACCCGAAATCAACAGGATTGTTCACTATGAGAATAAAACTACCTGCTAATTATATGATAATGCCACATTCACATCCGGCAGATGAGCATATTACAGTTATTGAAGGTTCTTTTTACATGGGACTTGGTGAAAAATTTGATGAAAAAAAAGTTAAGGAAATTCCATTAGGCGGATTTGCAGTAATGAATAAGGGAACTCACCACTTTGCTATGACAAAAAAGGAATGCATTATACAATTGCATGGTATGGGACCTTGGGGTATAATTTATGTAAATACAGCAGATGACCCAAGAAATAAGAAGTAAATTTTAGTGTTCAGATAATCAGAAATATCATGACAATAAACATCATGAAAGATTTTAGAAATACAATTTCAGATGAATATTATTTATAAGTTTAGGGTTATAAGATATTTATAATAACGTTTATGAAAGTATATTCATCAAGTTTCTGATTATTAGCTAAATAAAAAAAGGGACAGTTGTCCCTTTTTTTATTGAATTATTAATGTAATATAACTTTAAAGATTTATAACTTTAAAATATCTATACTGAATCTTAGTGAATTTGCGAAGCAAAATTCGCTTATAGTTGATATACTGAGTTTATGGTTATTGAGCTTTGCGATGCACTTAGTTTTGTCGAAGGGTCGAAATATCGAAGTACAGTTATACGATAGGAATTATTCGTTTTCCTATCCCGTATATGTAAAACATTAAAAAACATAACAAAAAAAAATAACCATCTATTTTTTCCAGTTTTTATAACTAAATCCCTTAACGCTGTAAAACAAAATAAACAAATAACAAGGAACCATAATCCAGTAAGCACTTTTTGCTCCAATTGTTTCTATTCCTGCAAGTTTACCATAAAGTAAAGGAAGTAAAGCACCTCCTGCAATTGCCATTATAAGCATTGCCGAACCAGTTTTTGTAAATTTTCCAAGCCCAGTTATTGCAAGTGGCCATATAGCGGGCCACATTAGTGCATTTGAAAGACCAAGTAATGCTATAAATAATACAGATATATACCCACTTGTAAATACAACTAAAATACTGAAAATTACGCCGGTAATTGCCGAAAATGCAAGTGCTTTTGATTGTGAAATCAATTTTGGAATAGACAAAATCCCTATTATATAACCAATAACCATTGCTGTAAGAGTAAAAGCTGTAAAATTTTTAGCTTCCGATAAAGCAATTCCTTGCGATAAACCGTAAGTTCCAATTGTATCTCCTGCAATTACCTCAACTCCAACATACAAAAAAAGTGTTATAACTCCCAGCACTAAATTCGGGAATTGCAGAACATTGGTTTTTAGTTCGTTTGCGATGTGTTCCTGCTCAGATTCTTCTTCGGCATCAATTTCTGGAAGTGGCGAAAAACGAACCAATAAAGCAAGTACAGCAAGCGAAATTGCCATAAAAATATAAGGAACAATTACTCGTGAAGCTAACTCATCAAGCATTGCAGTTTTTTGTGTAACATCAACTTGTTGCAAATTAGCTACAAATGTATCGGCATCGGATAAAATTACTGCACCAAGAATTAAAGGAGCAAGTACACCGGCAACTTTATTGCAAATTCCCATTATACTGATTCGCTTTGCAGCACTTTCAATAGGTCCAACAATTGTAATGTAAGGATTTGATGCAGTTTGCAGAATTGATAATCCTGTTCCAATTATAAACAATCCTGTAAGAAACAATGGGTACATTCGGCTTTGTGCTGCCGGAATAAATAGTAAAGCACCAACCGCCATTACAAATAATCCTAACATCATCCCCTTTTTGAAACTTGTTTTTTTCAAAATCCACGACGATGGTAACGCCATTACAAAATATGAAATATAAAACGCAAATGCAACCAACATCGATTGAAAAGTATCCAATTCACAAGCTATTTTCAGATACGTAATAAGCGTTCCATTTAACCATGTTACAAAACCAAAGATAAAAAACAGCAAACCAAGTATTAAGGTCGCTACAAGACTGGATTTAGAATTTTTTGTCATATATATATTTTTTAGTTAATATCTCATTTTCAGCTATGTGTAGTTCTATGTTTCTATTGTGCCTATGTGGTAAATTTATTAATATTTTAATTATTTAAAAGTTCCTCAGCATCTTTAATTCCAATTCGTTCGCCATTATTAAAGGCTACAATAAAAGCTTCTGCAATTCCAATCTCCAAGATGCTTTCACGATAAGCAAAAGACTCAGCCAATGTTTTAAATTCGCCCGAAGTATATTTGTACAGACCTTTATGCACATATTCATAAATTTTTATTCCTTTAAATCGTTTGTCGTTTACATTCATTTTGATTTTTGTAGCCAAAACCTGTACTTTAAACCAAACATTGTTTTCAATAATTTTTTCGTTTTGAACTTCAATATTTTCTGCTATTTGAAGAGTATCTGGTTTGATATTCATTGTTTCAATCATTGCGTATTTTTTTGCTGCAACTTTTCGGTAACATGAGTTAAAATGCCACCACTCGGTTTGAATATTAAAAAAAC
>MENC01000135.1:0-4924 GCA_001768155.1 Bacteroidetes bacterium GWA2_30_7 | reverse complement strand
GCAATGAGCCATATTTCGGATTGGATAAATATTTTGGCTTTTCCTTTTCGGGAATTTTAATTAAATCCCACATAGTTTGCTGAATTTCTTTAGGTCTAACGCCATCGAAAATTATAAAGCGATAACTTGGAAAAGTATCTTTTAAAAATTTGTGAGCATTTATTAATTTCTCTGCAACTTCCTCTGTTAGATAGCATTTATCGAAATCGCCATACAAATCAACACCTAAAAAATTATTTAATGTTGAGTATCTAATATCAATTTTTAAACTTGTATCCAATGTTTTAACATCAACATAATTTTTACTTTTCAGAAATTCTTCAAATAGAGATAATTTGACAACAGAATCGCCCTTTTCTTCAATTTTTATAGAATCTGAAAGCACTTTTACAACATTTTTTGAATGTGTAGCTTTATCAACTTGAGCTTGATTACAACTATAAAAAATAATAACGTTTATGAATAATGTAAAAACAATTGCAATTTTACCGAAAAACTGTATTTTTGAACGAACTAACAAATTTGAAATCAAATTAAAATTTTCTAAATATAGATATATAATAATACTAATACTTAACTTATGAAAAGGACATTTCAACTATTTATTGTTTATATTATTTTATTCAATATAAGCTTTGCACAAACTAAGGAATTAACCATAGATGATGCTGTTTACAAAGTAATTAGAGATTTCTACATGGAAAACTATAAACAGTATTTCTGGCGAGGAAATACCGATAATATAACTTTTGTTGAGAATAATGCACTCAACGAAATGTCTGTAAATAGTAATTCTAATGTGATTTTAAAGATTGAAGATTTGAATCCTATTATGAAAAAAATTGGTTTCGAAGAATTACAAATGTTTCCTGCCTTCTCATGGGTTGACGAAAATAATATTACCCTGAATTTATCCGATGGCACAGTAATTTATAATATTAAAGATAAGCAAATTACAACAGAATTTAAAAACGAAACTGATGCCGAAAATTTTGATATAAACGATGCAAATTCTTACGTAGCTTATACAATAAAAAACAACCTGTACATAAAAGATAAAAGAGGAAAAGTAACTCAAATTACAAACGATACCAATTTAGGAATTGTTAATGGCAAAAGCGTTCACCGTCAAGAATTTGGAATTAATGAAGGAATTTTTTGGTCGCCACAAGGAAATTTACTTGCTTTTTACCGTATGGACGAAACTATGGTAACTGATTATCCTCTTGTAAATACAAATCCAAGAATTGCAGTAGTCGAAAATATAAAATATCCAATGGCAGGAATGAAAAGCCATCATGTAACAGTTGGTGTTTACAATACAACAACCACTAAAACTACATTTTTGCAAACCGGAGAGCCTGCTGAACAATATCTTACAAATATTTCGTGGAGCACAGATGAAAAAGAAATTTATATCGCAGTATTGAATCGTGAACAAAACCACATGAAGTTTAATAAATACGATGCCGCTAGCGGAAAATTTATAGCAACACTTTTTGAAGAAAAAAACGATAAATATGTTGAACCTCTGAAACCAGCTTTGTTTTTGAAAACCAAACCCGAACAATTTATCTGGCAAAGTCAACGTGATGGATATAATCATTTGTACTTGTACAATACAAAAGGCGAACTTTTAAAGCAGATTAGCAAAGGAAATTTTGTAATTCTCGAAATTTTAGGCTTCGATAAAACCGAAGAAAATATTTATGTAGAAGCAACTTACGAAAAACATCAAATCGAAACTCATATTTACAAAATAAACATGGCGAGTGCTGAAAAAACTCAGATAACTAAAGAAGCAGGAACACACAAAATTGCAAAAAATTATAACTCTACATTTTTTATTGATTCATATTCATCTATAAATCTTCCTTTTGATATTAATTTAATAAATTCAGAAGGCGAAATTCTGAAAAATTTAATCCACGCTAAAGACCCTTTAACAGATTATAAAACAGGCAAAATAGATGTGTTTTCAATAAAGGCAGCCGACGAAAAAACAGACTTATTTTGTGCTACAATCAAACCATCAGATTTTGACCCTAATAAAAAATATCCGGTAATACTTTATGTTTATGGCGGACCTCACGCTCAAATGATTAACGACACTTGGCTTGGCGGACAAGATTTATGGAAATTTTATATGGCACAAAAAGGCTATATTGTTTTGATTACCGATAACAGAGGCTCAGGAAACAGAGGAATGGAGTTTGAAAACGTTATTCATCGCAACCTCGGCGTAAACGAAATGGCTGACCAAATGAAAGCTTTAAATTATTTGATAAGTCAAAATTGTGTTGACACTTCCCGAATCGGCGTACATGGCTGGAGTTACGGTGGTTTTATGACAACATCGCTGATGACCACATACCCAAATATTTTCAAAGTTGGAGTTGCCGGCGGACCAGTAATCGACTGGAAATATTACGAGGTAATGTATGGCGAAAGATACATGGATACACCCGACGAAAACCCTGATGGATACGCAAATACATCGTTAATCGGAAAAGCAGATAAATTAAAAGGTCGCCTTTTAATAATACATGGAGCAATGGACAACACTGTTGTTTTACAAAATAGCCTCACATTTATTCAAAAATGTATAGAAGAAGACAAATTAGTTGACTATTTCGTTTATCCAAATGCCGAACACAACGTAAGAGGCTTGCACAGAGTTCATTTAATGAAAAAAATTACACAATATTTTGATGATTTTTTGATGGAGGGGAAGTGAGTTTGTTTACAATTAATTAATCAAGTTTATTGTAAGTTAATATGAATTTTGAAAAGCTCATAAATTCAATTGAAATTGCAAATACACATTTGCAACAAAATGCTGTTAAAGCAATTAATATCAATATTACTTTGCGAAACTGGCTTATTGGATATTACATTGTTGAATTTGAGCAAAATGGTGAAGATAGGGCTGCGTATGGCACAAAATTATTATCGCTTTTATCGAAAGAACTTTCTATGAAAAATCTAAAGAATATTAATGAAAGAGAGCTCAGAAACTTTAGAACTTTTTATAATACCTATTCTTTTTTCTTAGAATACTTAAATTCTTTACCTGCTTATTCTCAGATATTGAATAAAATAGATTATTTTCCAATTCGGGGGACAATGACCCCCGAATTAGAAAATTCGATTCATGTTACACAGAAAAAAGATTCTGAAAAAGAAATTTGGGGGACACTGACCTCCAAATCACAATCAATTAATAATAAAGTAAATGAAAACTATTTTGTTAATCTTTTTTCAAGAATTCCATATTCTCATTTTGTTGAATTGATTAAAATAAAAGATGCTCCAAAAAGAAAATTCTACGAATTATTGATAATCAAAAATACGCTTTCGGTCAGAGAACTAGAAAGGCAAATAGCCACTCTAACTTATGAAAGAGTTGGGTTATCAAAAGACCACGAATTGGCTTATAATGAATTAGAAAACAAAATTACGCCGACAAATACTTCTGATGCTGTAAAATCAATTTATTTTTTTGATTTTCTTAATCTGCCTAATTCTCATTTAATTGAAGAAAGCGAATTGGAAGATGCTCTGATAAGTCATTTAGAAACTTTTATATTAGAACTTGGCAATGGCTTTTGTTTTGAAACCCGACAAAAACGTATTTTGATTGATGATGAATATTATTTTGTTGATTTAGTTTTTTATCATAGAATATTGAAATGCCATATTTTAATTGACTTAAAAGTTGATAAATTCAAACACGAACACCTATCACAACTAAATAGTTACGTGTCGTACTACAAAGACCAAATTAAACATACCAGCGACAACGACCCTATTGGAATTTTACTCTGTACCGAAAAAGGTAAAAAAATGGTTGAATATGCACTTGCAGGTATGGAAGAAAAACTTTTTGTAAGCAAATATTTGTTAGAATTACCAAGTAAAGAAATACTTTCACAGTTTATTGAGGAAGAATTAAAGAAAATATAATATGCCAAGTAATGAGTTTTTAAAAAAACATTTGGAAAAGGAAAATTAGTTGACTATTTCGTTTTTTCAAATGCAGAACATAACATAAGAGGCATTGAAAGAGTATATTTGATGAGGAAGATTACACAATATTTTGATGATTTTTTGATAGAGGGGAAGTAAAATAGATTCTTACAATGAAAAACAATTTTATCAATACATAATATTTCTGTATTTTTATACGAATTAAAAAAAATTAAATGAATTGGGACAAAATAAAAATAACAAAACAAAATGGTGAAGCTGTTGAGGCTCAAGCCCCAATCATTATTTCTGCAAGTCGTTCAACTGATATTCCTGCTTTTTATTCCGATTGGTTAATGCAAAGAATTAAAGAAGGTTACGTTAAATGGAAAAATCCTTTTAATGGAGTTCCATTGTATGTTTCTTTTAATAAAACAAGACTCATTATATTTTGGACAAAGAACCCTAAACCAATGCTTAATCATTTTAACTTTTTGGATGAAAGAATAAAGAATTATTATTTTCAGTTCACTCTAAATGATTATGATAATGAGAAACTTGAACCTAATGTCCCAAATGTTCAATCAAGAATTGAAACATTCCAAAAGCTATCTGAACGCATAGGTAAAAGTAAAGTTATATGGAGGTTTGACCCTTTAATTTTAACTGATAAAATCGGTGTTAGTGAGCTTCTGAAAAAAGTTGAAAACATTGGCAATCAATTAAAAAATCATACGGAGAAAATGGTTTTCAGTTTTGCAGATATTAAATTGTACAAAAAGGTTCAAAACAATTTACGCAAAAACAACATAAATTATCAAGAATTTAACGACAGTAGAATGAATGATTTTGCAACAGGGCTTCAACAATTAAACAAAACTTGGAAATTTGAAATTGGTACTTGTGCCGAAAAAATAGCACTTGAAAAGTATGGAATCATTCATAATAAATGTAT
>MENC01000134.1 GCA_001768155.1 Bacteroidetes bacterium GWA2_30_7 | reverse complement strand
CACTTGAAGTTGATATTTGTACAGGCATAATTGCAGTAAAAGAACAATTAAATATTTCGATGTATCCTAACCCAACAAAAGGAATGTTGAATATTACAATTGAAGGCTTGAATAATGATGCAACTTTAAGTATAATTGCTCTTTCAGGCAAAGTAATTCTAAACGAAACACTATCATCAGAAACAACAAAAAAACAAGTTGATTTCAGCAAACTTCCAAAAGGTATTTATGCTGTGAAATTAACAAGTGGAAATGTTGTAAAGGTTAGCAGAATAGTGGTTCAATAAACTTAACATAAACGATTTATTAAAGGCTGTCTTGAGAAAGGCGGCCTTTTTTATTTTGAGTTTAAAAAGTTTTATTACTTTTATAAATTGTTATTAAAAACTCATTTTATGAAAATATTTAACTTCATTACTAATTTGCTTTTTAGCATAATAAAAAAATTTAATACTGTTTTGAAAAAGATAAGTTTTGTTTTGTGTTTTGGGATTTGGTTCTTGACTATAAGTGTATCGAACGCTCAATCGGGTTGGGAGTGGCAGAACCCTTTACCAAATGGTAATGACTTATTTTCTACATTTTTTACAGATACAATTACGGGATATATTGTTGGTAGCAAAGGAACTATTCTTAAGACAATTGATGGGGGTATAAATTGGAATGAACAAATAAGTGGAACAACAGAATTACTTACTTCTGTATTTTTTATTAATAATGATATAGGTTTTGCTGTAGGATACAATGGGACTATCCTTAAAACTACTAATGCTGGACTTTCCTGGTCATTAAAGACAACTGGAATCTGGTACACTTTAGAATCCATTTATTTTGTAAATAGTAATACTGGCTATATTGTAAGCGATTATGGAAAAATATACAAAACAACTGATACTGGCAATACATGGGTAGCACAAACAAGCGGAACATCTAAAGGATTAAATGCTGTTTTCTTTACTAATGAAAACATTGGGTATGCTGTTGGTAATCTTGGGATAATTATAAAAACTATTGATGGGGGTAGCAATTGGACAATACAAACAAATGGAACAGGAGAAGCATTATGGTCAGTTTATTTTGTAAATGATACTATTGGTTTTGTTTCTGGAAGTAATGGCACAATACGCAAAACAACCAATGCCGGTGTTTCATGGATTACAAAAAATACTGGAATTTACAACTATATATATGATATACATTTTGTAAGTATTGATACAGGGTATGCAACATGTGGTTATGGTAAAATTCTTAAAACAACTAATGGTGGAACAAATTGGACAGTACAACAATCTGAAAATTCATATGATTTATGGGGAGTATTTTTTACAAACAATAATATAGGGTACATTGTTGGTTATTCTGGAACAATTTTTAAAACCACAAATGGCGGGAATACATGGGAAAGAAAAACTAAAGGAATTACAAATCCTCTGAGTGAAGTATATTTTATTAATGACAGTATTGGATTTGTAGTGGGGAGTGCTGGAACTATTCTTAAAACAATTAATGGCGGACTTGATTGGGTATCATTATCCAGTGGGATGACTGATGCGTATTTATCAGTATTTTTTACAGATGTCAATACTGGTTATATAACCCTAGATTACGGTAAAATTCTTAAAACAATCAATGGAGGAATTGATTGGACATTATTTGAAAGCGGGATATTTCAAGCCTTATATTCAACATTTTTCACAAATACTGAAACTGGTTATGTTGTTGGATACTATGGAACAATTCTTAAAACTGCAAATGCTGGTAATACATGGATTCAACAAACAAGCGGAACCACAAATAGTTTAAATTCAGTATATTTTATTAATGATAGTATTGGTTATGCTGTTGGCGAAGTAGGAACTATTATTAAAACAGAAAATGGAGGTACAGATTGGACAGTACAGACAAGTGGAACAACAGTTAATTTAAAATCTTTATATTTTACTGATACTGATACTGGTTATGTAGTAGGAGGATCTGGTAAAATTTTTAAAACAACCAACGGTGGGATTACATGGTTTTCGCAAGTTAGTACAACAACAAAAAATTTAAGTATAGTATATTTTACATCAACTAATATTGGATATGTTTATGGTATTGATGGAATGTTTCTTAAGACCACTAATGGGGGAATGAATTGGTTACAAATTAATAGTGGAACAAGGGGAAATTTATATTCAGGTTGTTTTATTGATGAACATAGAGCTTATATTATTGGTGATAATGGAACAATTTTAAAAACATATACTAATGGAGAATATTTTAATCCAGAAATAGATTCATTGCATATTTTAAGCTTTACAAACATTACATCAAACAGTAATTGTAGTTTACCTTACCATTCGAATTTGAGTTTAAACACATTTATTTCAGGGCTTACAAATAATGTTGGAGACTATTTGAATTATCATATTTGGTTTGGTGACGGAAGCGATACGCTATTTACTAAAAGAATAGAACATATAGCTTCATATATTACATTTAAAATTAATCATACTTATCAGTATCCGGGTGCATACACTTTAAAATGCAAAGTATTGGCTCCAAACGGTAAAACAGATTCACTAATTGTCAATGATTTAATTATTATTTCTGATACATGTGGGAATATAACCGGAACTGTTTATAAAGACTTAAATGGAAATTGTAACAAAGATTCAAGTGAGTTTTTTGTAGCAAATCGTAAAATTTCTCTTTTTCATGGTTCTCAATTAGTTGCTTTTACTTATACAGATAATTATGGCTTTTATTCGTTTGATATGCCTAATAGTACTGATTATAATATAATTATTGATACAACTCTATTGGAAGGTTATTCAGTTCTTTGTCCAGCTGGGGCAAATTATTTTGTAAATACATTTCCTGCAAATAACCTAAATTTTTCTTTAAATTGTGGACAAGGATACGATTTAGAAGCATCATTAACAGGCTCTAATTTCAGACCAGGAATTAATGGAAATCTACAATTGAAAATTAAAAATAATTCATGTAATCCAGTAAGCGGGAATTTTTCAATAAAACTTGACCCTTTAACTAGTTTTATAAATTCTTACCCTGCACCTGACTATATTAACGGAGATAGTTTAACTTGGAACTATACTAATATTACCAATCAACAAGATATCAATATTCCTATAAGCTTACATACAAGTTCAGGAGCATGGATTAGTGATACTGTATGCTTTACAGTTTCTGTTGCACCTTTTGTGGGAGATAATGATACAACAAATAATGTTCTGCAATTCTGTTTTCCAATTGTAAATTCATGGGATCCAAATGAAAAAAATGTTAATCCATCAGGAAATATTCAAAATGATACAACTCTTACTTATACAATTCATTTTCAAAATACAGGGACGGCAGAAGCACTTAATATTTTTATTATTGACTCTATTAGCAATAACCTTGATTTAAGTACATTTAATATTTTATCTTCGAGCCATATAATGACTATTGACGTTATTAATGAATCATCAAATACAATTCTGAAATTCAATTTCAATGATATAAATCTTCCAGATAGCACAACTAATAATTTACAAAGTATGGGTTATGTAAATTATAGTATTAATACAAAGTCTGATCTTTTGCATGGGACAAAAATTAAAAATACTGCATATATTTATTTTGATTTTAACCCTGCTATAATTACAAATACTATTGAGAATGTTGTTAATTATGGTCTAAACGCATCAACTGATTCGCTCACTATTTGTTCAGGTGATTCAATTCTATGGAATGGGATTTACTATAAATCGGGTGGGACACATTTTGATTCACTTTTTACGCAACTGGGAAGTGATAGTATTTGTAGTTTGATTTTAAAAGAAAACCCTACTTATAATATTAGCACCAATGTTCAAATATGTTCAGGTGATAATTATGAATTACCAGATGGTACATTTGCTAATTCAACCGGTATATATATAAGTAATTTATTAACCGCATCTGGCTGCGATAGTATATTTCATACTAATTTGATTGTTACTAATCAGATCATAGATAGTATTTCTTTTATTATTTGTGAAGGGGACAGTATTTTTGCAGAAGGAGCTTGGCAGTACAATACTGGAATTTTCCACGATACTACAACTGCCGTTTTCGGATGCGACAGTATAATTATAACATATTTAACCGTAAATTCTATATATTCAGAAACCAATTCAGCAGTAATTTGCAATGGTGATTCATTAATATTCGGAACTCAAACTTTAAAAACAGCAGGTGTTTATTACGAAACTTTCACTTCTGTAAATGGTTGCGATTCAGTTGTATCACTTACATTAACATTAATCCAACCTTCAAGTTCAACAAACACAATCACAACCTGCGATTCTTATATATGGATTGATGGAATTACTTACACTTCAAGTAACAATACTGCAACTTTCACACTAACAAATGCTTCTGGTTGCGATTCGATTATTACTTTAGACCTGACCATTAACAGCAATACTGGAATTGATGTTGCAACTGCTTGTGATTCTTACATGTGGATTGATGGAAATACTTACACTTCGAGTAACAATACTGCAACTTTCACACTAACAAATGCTTCCGGTTGCGATTCGGTTGTTACTTTAGACCTGACCATTAACAACAATACCGGAATTGATGTTGCAACTGCTTGTGATTCTTACACGTGGATTGATGGAATAACATACACTTCGAGTAACAATACTGCAACTTTCACACTAACAAATGCTTCCGGTTGCGATTCTGTTATTACTTTAGACCTGACTATTAACAGCAATATTGGAATTGATGATGTAGCTACTTGTGATTCTTATATATGGATTGATGGAAATACATACACTTCAAGTAACAACACTGCAACTTTTACATTAACAAATGCTACAGGTTGCGATTCTGTTGTTACTTTAGAACTAACAATCAATAATTCCACATCCTCAACCACACCCCAAACAACCTGTGAACCATTCATCTGGACAGATGGAAACACCTATACTTCATCAGGAACTTACACGCAAACACTTGTAAATTCAGCAGGTTGTGATAGTGTTGCTACTTTGGAATTAACAATAAAAACTTCGTCAAGTTCAACCACCACAGCATCAGCCTGCGATTCATACTTATGGGCAGATGGAAATACTTACACCTCATCAGGTACTTACGCTGATACACTTGTAAATGCAGTTGGTTGTGATAGCGTTGCTACTTTGAATTTAACAATAAAAACTTCGTCAAGTTCAACCACCACAGCATCAGCCTGCGATTCGTATTTATGGACCAATGGAAATACTTACACCTCATCAGGCACTTATAATCAAACACTTATAAATTCGGTTGGCTGCGATTCGGTAGTTACATTAAACCTTTCAATAAATCCTGCAATTAATGTTGATTTAGGTTCAGACGATACATTATGCTCAAACCTGAGCGAAGTTGCAGTATTAAATGCCGGAAATGACGGAATGAATTATTTATGGAATGACTTTTCAACAGTTCAAACATTAACAGTTAATTCATCATCAATGTCTTCAGGCGAATATGAATATTCGGTAATTGTTACTGATGGGGTTTGCGCTTCAACCGATACAATTGTAATAACTGTTGATGTATGTTCTGGCATTTCAATGCTTTCAGAAAAACTAAATATCTCAATGCATCCAAACCCCACCACCGGAAAGTTCTATATTTCGATTAAAGGATTACAAAATGAAGGGAATTTAAGCATTATAGATGTTTCAGGCAGAACAATTTTTAAGGAAACTATATCTGAAAAAACAACTCAAAAACAAGTTGATTTCAGCAAACTTCCAAAAGGAATTTATGCTGTGAAAGTTGTAAGTAGAGATGTTGTTAAGATTAGCAGAATTGTGGTACAATAAACTTAACATAAACAATTTATTAAAGGCTGTCTTGAGAAAGGCAGCCTTTTTTATTAGACATCATTCCAAAATAAAATTTTTATTAA
>MENC01000133.1 GCA_001768155.1 Bacteroidetes bacterium GWA2_30_7 | reverse complement strand
TATGAGTAATTATATAACACTCTTTAAATATTTTAGTATAATCGGCTAATTGTCCACTTAAACGTTTATTAGAATCAAGTTCTGTTTTTATTTCAAAAGCTTTACTTGTTCCATTAAACATTACAATATCTGCAATTGAATTGCCAACCCTGAATTCATTAATAGCAATAGTATCTTTCAAACCATATTTATCTAAAAGCATATTATTAATGAATGTATTTTTATATACATATTCATTTTTATATTGTTTTCTTAATTCTTTATATGTATATTGAATATAGTCTTGATATGTATTAATATTTTTGCCAATTTTTTTTAAATCATATCTTTCAATTTTAGTATTAATAAAAGAATAATCATCATTTTGTAACAATTTGAAAAAAGAAGTGCTTGAGAAGATTGAAGAATAACTTCTCAACATGTCTAATTTATTGTTACTTAATGTTCTCATAAAATTTATTTTCTATAAATATACGAATAATTGAGTTTAATTAAAACTAATTTATTATTATTCACACCACCTAGGTTTCCTCTTTTCTAAAAACGAAGCCATTCCTTCTTGCCCTTCACTTGACATTCTTGCTTCGGCTATCATTTTTGCTGTATATTCAATTACTTGAACAGAATTAAAATTATTGTTTACAACATTATATATTAGTTCTTTACATTTTGCAACTGCATCTGGTCCTGAAGTTAATAATTCATTGATTACTGAATTTACATGATTTTCAAGTTCAGATGAATCCAAAGATTTGTTTACCAAATGTAGTTGCTCGGCTTCTTTTCCTTTTATTTTGCGACCTGTAAACATCAAATCTTTACCAACAAACTCTCCTGCTCTTTTTAAAATGTAAGGCGAAATAGTTGCAGGAATTATTCCAATATTAACTTCGCTGAATGCAAATACAGTTTCGTTGTCGCAAAAAGCAAAATCGGCAGACGAATAAAGTCCGTTTGCACCGCCAATAGCAGCTCCATGAATTACAGCTATAACAGGTTTTTTACTTGTATAAATAGTGTAAAAACATTTTGCAAGTTGAATGCTTTCTGCATAATTTTGCTCAAAAGTATATTTGCTGACTCCTCTCATCCAATTAAGGTCAGCTCCTGCACAAAATGATTTTCCACGACCTTTTAAAAGAACAATTCTAACTTCTTGTAATTTGTTTATTTCTTCAAAACATTCTATAATTTCAGAAATCATTGTTTCGTTTAAAGCATTTCGAATATCTGGTCGGTTAAGCCAAACTGTTGCTAAGTTGTTGTTTATTTCGAGGTCGATTGTTGAGTATATTTTCATTTTAATTATTTTATGCAACTTTCTTTTCAAATTTCGATAAATTAATGGTATTATTAAAATATCTTAAAGATTTATAAGAAATAGAACGCAGATAAAGCTGATGGTTAAGATAAATTATGATTTTTTTTAGTTTAGAATATGAGATTCTGTGAAAATCGTAATAATCAGTGTCATCTGTGTTCCATAGTAAAATATATTTTATAATTGTTTGTTCAGGCTTTTTACTAATTGCTGTTCTTTCATATAACATACTGTCAATTCTTCCTTGCAGAGTTCTTACACTCCATCTTTCATGAATGCACATTTGGATGTAAAATTCACGTTTTATATCATCTGTAATGTAAATTAAACTATAAATATGTGACCAACTCAATTGTGCAGACACTGTCTGCACAATTTGAATGTCAGGATATAATTCATTGAATTTAATGAAATTATGTAGATTTTTTTTACTAAAACCAGTACCATATTTCTTTGTTAGTTCTTGGCTAAGTTCAAAAACAATTTTCTTTCCATAATCAGCTCTGCTGTTTTTTAAAATATCTTCATTTATCTGCTTCCCAATATTCCAATATAAAAGCGTTAATTCACTATTGACAGCTAATGCAACTTTATTGCGTGAATTATCAATTAAATCAACAATTGATTTTAATAAGTTATTTTTATCAGGAGCCTGAAGATTTTCCATTTTTACATTCTGAAAATTCCATATTTAGTAACCGGAAACTTCTTATTTAATGATGCTGCTATTCCCATTGCTAATACTTTTCTTGTGTCAACAGGGTCAATTATTCCATCGTCCCAAATTCGTGATGTGCTAAAATATGCAGAACCTTCGTATTCATATTTTTGAAGAATTTCATTTCTTAATTTTGAAATTTCTTCCTCGGTCATGCTTTTACCTGAAGCTTTTAACTGGTCTTGCTTAACGGTAATTAGCACATTTGCAGCTTGTTCGCCTCCCATAACGGAAATTTTTGAGTTGGGCCACATTAATAATAATCGTGGTTCATAAGCTCTTCCTGACATTGCATAATTTCCGGCACCAAAAGAGCCTCCAAAAATTACAGTGAATTTTGGAACATTTGCATTTGCTACTGCATGTACGAATTTTGCACCATCACGTGCAATTCCACCGTGTTCATATTGTTTTCCTACAATAAATCCTGTAATATTTTGCAAAAAGATAATTGGCGTATTTCGGGCAGAACACAATTCAACAAAATGAGCAGCTTTTAATGAAGTTTCAGAAAATATAACTCCATTATTTGCAATTATTCCAACCGGAAATCCCATTATACGTGCAAATCCGGTAACAATTGTTGGAGCATATCTGGCTTTAAATTCCTGAAATTTACTTCCATCAACTATACGAGCAATTATTTCGCGGGAATCAACAGGTTTTTTTAGGTCAATTGGGGCTATTCCGTATAATTCTTCAGGGTCGTAAAAAGGTTCTTCAAAAGGAATAACTTCTAATTTTTGTTTTTCCTTGAGTTCAAGTGTTTGAAAAATATTTCTGCAAATTTGAATTGCATGTTGGTCGTTTTCTGCAAAATGGTCGGCTACACCGGAAATAACAGTATGAACTTCTGCTCCGCCAAGTTGTTCGGCTGTAACTTCTTCGCCTGTTGCTGCTTTTACAAGTGGTGGTCCACCAATAAAAATTGTTCCCTGATTTTTTACAATTATTACTTCGTCACTCATTGCCGGCATATAAGCTCCACCGGCTGTGCAAGAGCCCATAACTATTGCTATTTGAGGAATTCCCAGCGACGACATTCTTGCCTGATTAAAGAAAAATCTTCCAAATCCATCTTTATCGGGAAAAACATTTGACTGGTCGGGAAGGAAAACTCCACCTGAATCAACCATATAAACGCAAGGCAAATGATTTTCGGCTGCAATATCCTGAGCCCGAATATGTTTCTTAATTGTTTCTTTCATGTAAGTTCCACCTTTTACTGTTGCATCATTCGCAATAATTAAGGTTTCACGACCATGTATAACGCCAATTCCTGTAATAATGCCAGCAGAAGGAAATTCGTTATTATTTGTTCCGTAAGCAGCTAATGCAGATAATTCCAAAAAAGGAGTATTCTGGTCAACTAACATGTCAATTCTTTCACGAGCCAACAATTTTCCTCTTTCTTTATGTTTTTCAACAGCCCTTTGTGAACTGCCTTTTTTGACATCTGAAAGAATTTTCTTGAATTTATTAAGTATTTCAATGTATTTTTCTTTATTGCCGATAAATTCAGGAGAATTTGTATCTATTTTAGATTCAATACGAAACATGCGATTATTTGTTTAATTTGTATGAAAAAACTTTAATTCTCACAAAAATAAACCAATACATACATTAATCAAATATTTGCTCAAATATTTAATGGATTTTTTAAATTCAATAAAAAGCATAAATTCGCAATAGAATTTAGGATTTTTGAATTTAGAAATTTTAGATTTCATGTTCAAACTGTTTTGAAAACTTCAAACTATGGAAAGATGCAATTGGCCCAAAAACAACGAATTGATGATAAAATATCATGATGAAGAATGGGGAGTTCCTTTACATGATGATTCTAAGCATTTTGAATTTATTGTACTTGATACTTTTCAGGCTGGATTGAGTTGGCAAATTGTTTTAAATAAACGAGAAGGTTTCAGAAAAGCTTTTGAAAATTTTATTCCTGAAAAAATTGCAAAATTTTCGGAATCCAAAATTGCAAAATTATTAGAAGATTCGTCAATTATTAAGAATAAGCTTAAAATTCATGCAACAATTAATAATGCCAAAGCATTTTTGAATATTTGTGAAAAATATGGTTCATTTGATAAATATATTTGGCAATTTGTTGATGGAACTACAATTATTAATTCATGGAAAGAATTAAAAGAACTTCCTCCAAAAACTTCAATTTCCGATAAAATGAGTAAAGAACTTATAAAACAAGGTTTTAAGTTTGCCGGCTCAACTACATGTTATGCTTATATGCAAGCAGCAGGATTAGTAAACGACCACTTAATTAATTGCTTTAGATACAATGAAATAAATAAACTGATAAATGGGAAATAAATTATTATACATTATTTTTTTACTTCATATCTCATTAAATCTCTTTTCGCAAGAGGAAGACGATTTTGCAGGAGATGGAACTACTAAAATGGGATTTAACTTTGGTGCAAACTTTAATATGATTCGATTAAAGCAAAACAAAAATTCATTGTTTAGCGATTCCATTAATTCTATAAGTGCAAGTAATTCAGCTGGATATAATGTGTCGATGTTGTTTTTATTCCCAATAAGCGATAGAGTAAATTTAAAGTTGGCTCCTGGCTTATTGTTCATCAGAAATAAAATTAATTACTCATTTTTACCTGATGGAAATCATAAAGAAAATTTGAATTATACAGTTGTTCCTGTTCCTTTACAGTTGAATTATTATCTATCTTCTGCCAAAAAATATTATTTAATGATTGGTACTGCCTATTCATTTATGATTGGAAATACTGATAGGGCAATACATAAACTTGAGTTAAGACCTAATGATTTTGAACTAGAAGCCGGTATTGGAATTGATATTTTTAATGAATCAATTATAGTTGGACCAGAACTAAAATATTCATACAGTTTTATGAATCATATAAAACCTGAAAATACAATTTACAATGAATCAATCAAAAGTTTTGGATTTCATCGAATTACATTATCAATAAATATTCTGTAATGGTAATTTTTCCAAATGCTAAAATAAATCTTGGCTTACATATTACTCAAAAACGAGATGATGGTTTTCATAATTTAGAAACTATTTTTGCTCCTATAGATTTGTGCGATATTTTGGAATTTGTTGAAGCTAAAGAGTTTAAATTTACAACTTCTGGGCTAGAGATTGATGGAGAATCATCTAATAATCTTTGTATTAAAGCATATAATTTATTAAAACAAGATTACAAGATTCCAAATATTGAAATTCATTTACATAAAGTTATTCCATTTGGTGCCGGACTTGGTGGAGGTTCTTCTGATGCTGCGTTTTTAATTAAAGGTTTGAATAAGCTTTTTGAATTAAATATTTCGATTGAAAAGCAAAAAGAATTAGCATTACAATTAGGTTCAGATTGTCCGGTATTTATTGAAAATGAGGCAGTTTATGCTTCAGGTAGAGGCGAAATTTTTACAGAAATTGATTTCTTTCACTACTATAAAATTGTAATTATAAAACCAAATATTTTTATTTCTACCAAAGAAGCTTTTTCATTAATTAAACCAAAAGAGCGTAAAGTAAGTTTGCTTAATTTATACGATAAATTCAAAATAGAATGGATTAATGAAATTGAAAACGATTTTGAAAAGCCAATATTTCAAAAATATCCTTTATTATCTCAAATTAAGGAACAAATGTATAAACATGGTGCAAAATATGCTTCAATGAGTGGAAGTGGTTCGGCAGTTTATGGATTATTTGAAACCGAACCGGATTTAAAACTTTTTGGTAATCAAAATTTTATTTGGAAAGGAAATATTATAAATAATTTCAGAGTTAGTTTTATTTAACCCACATTGCAGCTAAAACAGCTAAAATTATAAATTTTCAGTTAATAACTGCCAATTTTATTAACAATCAGAAAATTCAAAAAAACGTAACTAATCAGTCTATTTAAAATGCTAAAAAACAAACTAATGCCAC
>MENC01000132.1 GCA_001768155.1 Bacteroidetes bacterium GWA2_30_7 | reverse complement strand
TCTCTTTCTTCAAAAATAAGAGCATCGTTTATGCACCATTGTACACACATTGGCTTTTCGAGTGTAGGGTCGCTTTCGCACATATCGCATTTTAAAGGAAGTCCCGAATCGGGTTCTTTAAATAAATTTCTTGACGGACAAGATGCCCTGCAAAAAGCACATTCGTCATATTCTTTTCCATCAATTGTATATTTATCTCTGCCTGCACATTCTGCAACAGCATACTCTCCCGCATAAACCGGAACATAAATATCAGCTATCGGATCATGTATAATTCTAATACGTGACCTTGAAGGATTGTTGCTGCTGTACTTTGGGGATGAATGAAATGATGAACAGATTACCTCACATGCTCTGCATCCATTACATTTATCAACATTTATTTTTATGGTTTTAACTGTTTTTGTTTTCTTTTCACCCTTCATGTTTCGCTCCCTCCACATTATTTGAAGATTC
This sequence comes from Bacteroidetes bacterium GWA2_30_7, assembly GCA_001768155.1. Classification (GTDB taxonomy): domain Bacteria; phylum Bacteroidota; class Bacteroidia; order Bacteroidales; family GWF2-33-38; genus GWA2-31-9. The sequence continues at coordinate 5,536 of MENC01000132.1, read as the reverse complement.
TTCTGATAAGACTTCATTTTTATCTAAATAGATTCCACGCTTAGTAAATTCTTCACTAACGTAGCCTAAACCTAACTCCTGTAAAGATTCAACGGTTGGAATTCCATCGTTATTCCAGCCTTTAAATTTGTAATATGCGTCTAACAGCTCTTTTTCAAGTTCAGGAAATCTTTTTTTCCAATGGTCTTCGGGCGGTTTCTCATCTTTTCGTCTCATTCCTCTGCTTATGTTGATAGCTCTTACAAGAGTTCTGTATCTTTTTGCTGCTTTAGAAAGTAAGTCTTCATCCATCTTGATATCAGCGCCTTCTGAAATAAATTTTGGTAAATTATGAATATGATATGCTGCTTTCATGTGAAATGATGATAATCCTGCACAAATTCCCAGTGCATCATCAATATAATGCATTCTTTCCTGCCAGTCAACTATATCGCAGCACATATCAACGGTTGGGTAATATGGATTTGACTTTTCTCCTCTTGGTTCCCAATCCATTAATATTTTTTTAAATCTGTCGTCAGGAACCTGATACCAGTCTTTACAAAATTCTTCTCTTTCTTCAATTGTTGCAAATGGTCCCTGAGGAAATTGTCCTTCAATCTGAGTAATGCTAATCTTCTCACCTGTAGCATACATCAGGTAATAAATAGGATTCAGCATTGATAATTTGAGTGGAAGCTGTTCTTGTTTTTTAATATTATTATGTGCAAAAGCATCTGCTCCGTTTCCAATTTGCTCGGCTGCTCTGTGTGTACCGTTCGCCAAAATATCGCCAATTCCTTCTCTGCGAACTATTTTATCAAGTAAATAAAAGAATTTTTCTTCATTAGTTGAAGGCAATCCAGGGAAATCTTTTTCGGTCAAAATTCCAGCTTCCAAAAGTTCAAGTGCAAATGCCATAACCTGTGGTGCAGAATATCCGTCAACGCCGTATTCGGTGGCACGCTGAGCAATTGTAAGTCCAAATTCCAAATCGGAATAAGCTGCCATTGTGTATGTTAGTTTTGAAAAACATTTCATCATGTAAGTTGGAAGGTCTTTCACTTTAATGGTAGCTCCGCATTTCATCGGGCAATTATAGCAACTAATAAGTCTCTTTCGGGAGCTTTCCATTGTTTCAAACCATGACTTGTCAACGTCTTCTGTCCAAAAATCTTTTCTACGTGTTCGGGCATTTCCCCACATGAAATTTTCGGTATGCCATTTTTCATCATGAATAGCCATTTCCTGCGGTGAACCAAGAACTCCTAAAATTGGAATTACACCCGGAATCGGATTTTTTTCACGGAATTTTATAAACTCCAATATTTCATTGCAAAGTTTCAGATATTCAGCAGGTCTTACAATATTAATATCTTTTGTGCCTCTTACAACAATTGCTTTTACTCCTTTATCGCCCATTACTGCACCTATTCCGCCACGGCTGGCACTTGACCGTCCTTGTTCAATTGATGCAAATAAAACTCTGTTTTCGCCAGCCATTCCTATTGCAGCAACCTGAGCTTTAGGTTCTTTTAATTCATTTCGAAGAATTTCGGCAGTTTCAATTGAGCCTTTGCCTTTTAAGTGTGAGGCATCACGAATTTCAACTTTATCGTTATTAATCCAGATATAAACCAATTCGGGTGATTTTCCGCGAAGAATTACTTTGTCGTAACCGGCATATTTTAATTCGGGAGCCCAAAAACCGCCCATCATTGAAAATGCCATCAGATTAGTAAGCGGCGAAATTGTTGAAACAATCGTACGATTACAGCCAGGAGCCATAGTTCCGCATAAAAGTCCGGCAGCAAATATCAATAAATTTTCGGGTGAAAAAGCTTCAACTTCAGGTGGAACTCTTTCCCATAATATTTTTGCGTTTGTACCCAGACCGCCAAGATAAAGTTCGGTGTCTTTCGGGTCAGTTGCAACTCTTTCAATGTTTCCGCGTGTTAAATCAATTTCTAAATTAAATCCGGTTTCTCCGTATCTCATCGTTTATATTTTTTAAAATCCAAATTCCAAGTCTCAAATTTCAAGTCCCATTAACCACATAGAATCATAGTTACATAGAACTTCACATAGCTTATAAATTCCTAAATCACCTTGCCTCTGTCAGGTGTTTTCACCTGACATTTTCTGCCTCTGTACCACTTTGTTCGGCTGAGGTTTAGCCTCAGTCGGTTTTATTGTTTCAGGCTGTGCCTGTTTCAATATTTTTCAGTCAGGTGAAAACACCTGACTGAGGCAATGCCTGACTGATGCAGTAGACTTTTATTATATAATTATTACAAAAAAAATAAATTGCACTAAGCTAACTAAAATTTATTAATTATTTGCAAAAATAATGTTAAAAAGCAGTGTTGCAAAATTGCAGTGCATTGAGAGTAGTCGAAATGTTAAAGTGCAGTATCAATAAGGGTTGAAATGGATTTAGAGTTTTTTATTGATTTAGAATCAGAGGGTTTGTGGGGAGAAGGGAGAATGTCGTTAGATAAAAGTTTGAAATGCAATCAATGGGTTAAATATTTTATATTTTATTTTCATTGTTATTTTCCAAAAGTCCGTTCGCTAAATTCTAACTTGTTGTTATTCGTGGTTTATAATTGATTTAAAAGTCTCAAAAGGACCATGCTGCAATGACCAAAGAATAACTGCGACAACTGAAATTATAACAATCCAAATTAAACTTGCGAGTAAACTTTGAAAGACACCATACATAAAACTTCTTTTAGATTTTGATTGAACTTTAATATAATTATCAATATCGCCTTTTTTTTCTCTTAAAATAAAATTTGTAATACCTTGAATCAACTCTGTTGCTTGATTTCTATACATTAATAATTGAGTCGATGCGGAAGCTAATTCGTGAAACCTTTTTAATTCATTTGTGTCAGGTCTATTGCCCATATGTTCTGACCTGTATTTTAAAATAAATTCTTGCTTTTGTTTTTTATAAATTGAATAAGCGAGCATTCCAACAAAATCTTTATCATCATGAACAAGCTTTTCATAAACTTGATTATAATCATTACCATTAGTACTATTATTTTTTGTTTCCATAAGTTACTTTATGATTTTTTCAAAAGCTTTATTTAATGATTTTTCATTTAAGTCTATTATTATAGTATTACTAGTTCTTTTGATCGCATATTTTGTGTCAAAATTTGGCAAATCATATTTTGATGGTCTATAAAACTTCATTATACAGTCAACAATTGATGCTATTTTATTTTTTTTAGGTTTTTTAGATTTCAAATTAGAATTCTTTAAATTAGATTCATATACTTCAAATGCATTTGTTGCATTAATAATATCATCTTTAGTAACTAAAAATAATTTATCAATATCATTTTGAAATTTAATATGCTTAACATGAAAATATTTATTTCTTATTTCAAAAAATTGATTTTCAAATTCCTTTTCAGTTAAGTCTTTATAATTCAACATTACTGGGGTTTTCTTGTTTTTCATGTATTTGATATTTTTTTATAATTAAGGCATATTATAATTTTGTCTGAAGTGAGGCAACTGTCACCAATTATAAGAGATATTAAACATTCTTAAATGCTGTCATTAAACTCATTATGTTAAATCTGTCAAACAATTCTTTGTACTTAATAATAGGGTTTATACTGAAACCTGTCTGAGTTGAAATATATGCGGCAATTGCACCATTTAATCCATAGGAATCGTCAAGATGAAATTGTGGAGTCCCATCAAACGTCATTATAAGTTCAGATTTTAGGCCATTTGCTTTTAGTTTTCTATCATATTTAAGGGTTGGTGGTATAATCATGCCATCTCTAAATTCTGGCAACATTCCTTTTTGCTGTACTTCCTTAAGTACACTTATTGCTTGGATTGCAGAATCCATAGAAAACGCTGCCAACACAGCATTTTCCTGCAATGAAAGTTTATGTATTGAGAAGTTCCCTGGTATTTGATTGCTGTTCATTAAAAAATCAAAATCATCTTCAAATTCTTTTAAAATAGTTATTTCAATTTCATTTTTCAATATATAGAACCCTATTGGTTTAAAGAACATAACATTTTTTTGCTTTCGTAGTTTGCCAATTCCTGGAATATCTTCTTCTTGACCTATTACCAATGGCATTTGAATAAGCAATTCAAGATTAATATTGTCAGATTTTGATTTAAATAATCTAAAAGTCATATCAAAACTTTCATTGGAAACTATTTCTTTTCCAGTTTTGAATTGTTCTTTTACCTTATCAATTGTTTGTTTGGTAAACAAGGTCATTACCATTTCTTGGGTTGGTGTCATAAATTATAATTTAAGAGTAAAATTCTACAAGAGTGTTTGGGTCATGGATTGTGTAAGTTACTTTTTCCAAAATACCTTGCTTATAAAATAATGATGAAATATCGGGATTGCATCTTTCAACATTACTTGTTGTATGGAAAATGTCTTTGCTCCACATAATTCTTTCATTGTTTGTTGAAATTTCACCGAATGAAAATTGATTTATTATGTGGTTATTAATCATTACATCATCAATTGTAACATTTAATTGACCTTTTATAACTATTGCAATTATTTGTCCGTTTGAATTTCCCGAGTAAATGCAAGTTCCTTCCTGCCAAACTTCAAATCTTTTATAGTTAAATGTAAACGATTTTCTTTCAATCGGACCTAATCTCTCCCCGATATTACTAGGAAATCTGTCCCAATTCTCTGTCATATTATTTTATTTTTTCAATTTTTTTCCGTCTTAGATGAATCCTTTAATTTATTGTAATAATCTAAAATGCAACCACTTGCTTTATCTTCAATAAATTTCATCCTGTTGCGTTTACTTTTTTATATTTTATTTTTCTGATGTAATTTAACCAAATGTTTTTCATTAAGTCGTTGTAAATGTAAAAAATATTTATGGTTACTAAAAAAATAATTTAATGCAATATCAATTTAATTCAATGAATATCTTTGAAAACGGAGGTAAACAGAAAAATCCTGTTTACGCAATCTTCTTTACTGTCTCTAAATTTGTTATAATATCCTCATACCTCTCATTCTCAGCCTCACAGATTCAATTTTCAACCTCGGCTGATAAGTATAGTGTTTTTTGCATACTCAAATGTATAAAAGAACTGTCTTAAAAAAAGCATAATATTTATCAGCCTGTTTGTGAGTTTGGTTGTATATGTGCATCAATTGTAAATATAACTTCCCCGAAAACACAAAACATTTATTACAGAAACATAAAAAGTTACTGTATTTTGTAAGCTTTTTGCTCAATTGTCATAAAAAAAGGCTGCCCTAAAAAAGACAGCCTTTTATTAAATTGTTTAATGTTTATTGTACAACTATTCTGCTTACCTTAACAACATTTCCACTTGTAACTTTTACAGCATAAATTCCCATTGGAAGTGTGCTGAAATCAACTTGTTTTGTTGTTGTTTCCGATGATAGTGTTTCGTTCATAATAACTTTACCAGAAATATCCATTATACTTAAAACAGCATCGTTATTCAACCCTTCAATTGCAATATTCAACATTCCTTTTGTTGGGTTAGGATACATCGAAAT
>MENC01000131.1:64059-64670 GCA_001768155.1 Bacteroidetes bacterium GWA2_30_7 | reverse complement strand
CGATTTATAACCATTAGCAGTATTATTAAATCCTGTTGTATTATTATAAAGCGACTGATATCCGATCGCATTATTGAAGTACCCGCTTGTATTAGCCATACCCGATTGGTAACCAATAAAAGAGTTTTGATTTGTTGTAAGGTCGTCATTAGTACCTGCACCCTCGCCAATAAAAACCGATTGTCCGGTATTAAGGGTTTCAATTTGCCCTTTTGTGGTAATTCGGGTTTTTACTGTGTTATTTGTTCTGATGTCAAGGGCTTGGTTATCGGTAGTGCCAATAAAGTTTGTCCCCGAAACTGTTCCGGTGTTTCCGGTAATTGTCCAGTTTGTGCCGGGAAGTTTTACAAAACCACCGTTGGTTAAATAAATGGTATCGTTGCTGAGGCTTAATACCTGCAATTCATTTGTTACCGAACCATCAACTTCGGTAAATGAGGTTAAATATGAGGCATCGTTTGTAAATGTGCTTACATTGGTTGGGGTATTTGTCAACTGGTTGTAATCACCGGTAAAGCCGGAGGTTAATACTTTCCATGCAGTGCCATCGAAATAATAAAAGTTATTTAACTCGTTGTCGAAAACTAATAAACCTGTTGCAGGAGTAGAAA
>MENC01000131.1:55798-64034 GCA_001768155.1 Bacteroidetes bacterium GWA2_30_7 | reverse complement strand
GCGGGGAATCAGCAGCCCTTTGTCAATAGATTTAACATCGAGCATTGCGGAGCTATCGGCATTGTAACTGTCGTCGTCGGTTATGGCGATGTTTTGAGAACCTACCCCCGACCCCTTCCAAAGGAAGGGGAGGAAGAAAATTAATACTAAACAATAAATCGTTTGAAGAAATTTTGCGGTTGTTTTCATAGTTAATTAGTTTTTAGTTTTAATATTACAAAGCTATAAATTTTAATAAGAGTATAATATATATGTGTGAAATATTTTTATAATTGTTCATTGTTAAATTGCGATGCACTGAGCGTAGCCTGCTCTTCGGGATTTGCAATCCCGAAGGCATTATTATAAGGATTTGTAATCCGTTTTTCTTTTACTCGAAACTTTAACAGTCAACCCGCTATGTGAACAACGATTTATAAGTTGGTTGTAATGTAACCAGTCATCTGAAAACACATGACTGAGGCAGAGATGCCACCTTTTGAAAAGGTGGCATCTCTTATTTAAGACAAAACCGTGCCAGAGTTTTAAAAAACTGTGGCACGGTTTAAAACCGTGCCACAGTTACCACTTTACCACAAAAACAATTTAACAATATTCAATTTATCTACACGCTTGAAGGTGGCGTTCGCTACGCTTCAAGGTGTAACTAAAGGTGTTATCCTTTTGCTGCAATTTCTTCAAGCATTGCAGTAGTAACAGATTTTGGTCTTTCTAAAGCATAACCAAGTGCTCTGTCCCAGATAATGTTTGAGCAAACGCCTAATGCACGTCCAATTGCAAACAGAACTGTATAGAAATCATATTCTGTAAGTCCATAGTACCATTGAATAACACCAGATTGTGCATCAACATTTGGCCATGGATTTTTTGCTTTTCCTTTTTCTAATAAAATATCGGGAACTACCTGAAATAATAAATCAACATATTTGAACAATGGATAATCCGGTAGATTTTTCAAACAAAATTCACGTTGAGTTGAATAACGTGGGTCGGTTTTACGAAGCACTGCATGTCCGAAACCAGGAATAACCTGACCGCTGTCTAAAGTATCTCTAACAAATTTTGCCATTTCATCTTTTGTAGGAACTCTACCTTCCATTTTACTCATAACGCCTTGTAACCAAGCCAATACTTCTTGATTTGCTAAACCGTGAAGCGGACCGGCTAAACCATTAGTCATACCAGAAATTGAATAATAAATATCAGAAAGTGCACTTGAAATAAGATGTCCGGTATGTGCACTTACGTTACCGCTTTCGTGGTCGCTGTGAAGTATAAAATACATTCTGGCAACATCATCATAAGGTTTTGCAATACCCATCATGTGAGCAAAGTCGCCACCAAAATCTAAATTTGAATCAGATTTAATAACTTGTCCGCCTTTATATTTTTTTCTGTAAATGTAAGCTCCAATTTCGCCAAGTTTTGCAATCAGATTCAATGAATCTTCATAAGTAGGCGCCCAATATTCGGTTTTTTTCATTCCTGCATTGTATTTTTTTACAAATTCAGATTCTCTTTGCATTGATACAATTGCAGCAGATAGTGCTACCATTGGGTGGGTGTCTTCTGGTAAAGCATTAATTACGTCAAAAACATACTGAGGAACTTTTTTACGTTTTTTAAACTCTTCTTTAACTTCTTCAACTTCGGCTGCTGTTGGAACATCACCTGTTAAGAGAAGATAAAAGAATGATTCAACTGTTGGCATTTCACTACTTGTATGTTTTGGTAATTTTGCCATTACTTCTGGAATTGTAAAACCCCTGAAACGGATTCCTTCAAATGGGTCAAGATATGAAATATCTGTAACAAGACATTTAATATCTCTTGCACCGCCAATTATTTGTTCGATTGTAACATGGTCGGCTACAACATTGCCATGTTCTTTTAGAAGTTTGGTAGTTCTAGGACGCCATTCTTCAATTTTTCTTGCTAGTTTTTCTTTTAATTTTTCCATAATATTACGTTTAATGATTAATTGATGAAATTATTATTTAGATTAATCTGCAATTTATGCTATATAAATTATTTTTAATAATAATTTTTGAATTAAATAAATTGTTTAAAAACATAGTAAAATAAAAAATAAAAACTAATGAAAATTGAATTTTGATTTGTAAACTTGTATGTTTTAGACAAAAAAAGTGTTAACTAAAAAATTATTATTTATGAAAATTACTGTAATTGGAGCAGGAAATGTAGGAGCAACAGTTGCTCAGGAAATTGCTAAAAAAGAACTGGCAACAGAAGTTATCCTACTTGATATTAAACAAAATTATGCTGAAGGAAAATCGTTGGATATGTGGCAAACAGGTCCAATAAATCAATACGACAGCAGAGTTACCGGAGTTACTAACGATTATTCAAGAACAGCTAATTCTGATATAGTTGTAATAACCTCTGGTCTTCCCAGAAAACCAGGAATGAGTCGCGATGACCTTATTTCGGTTAATGCAGGAATTGTAAAAAGTGTTACCGAAAGCACTATAAAATTTTCGCCAAATGCAATAATAATTGTAGTATCTAATCCTTTAGATGTAATGACTTATTGTGCGTATTTAACAGCAAAAGTTGATTCTTCTAAGGTTTTTGGAATGGCAGGAATTCTTGATACAGCACGTTACAGAATGTTTTTAACAGAGGCATTAGGCATTTCATATAAAGAAATTCAGGCAATTTTAATGGGTGGACATGGCGATACAATGGTTCCACTTCCTCGTTATACAACTGTTGCAGGTATTCCGGTTACTGAACTTATTTCGAAAGAAAAATTAGATGCAATAATTGAAAGAACTAAAAAAGGCGGTGGCGAAATTGTAAATCTATTAGGAACTTCTGCTTGGTATGCTCCGGGTGCTGCTGCAGCTCAAATGGTTGAATCAATAGTACGTGACCAAAAAAGAGTATTCCCAGTATGTGCATGGTTACAGGGCGAATATGGATTAAAAGATATTTATCTTGGTGTTCCGGTTATTCTTGGTAAAAAAGGAATTGAGAAAATTATTGAACTTCATTTAAATGAAGAAGAAAAACAATCGCTTTATAAATCAGCATCGGCTGTTAAAGAAGTGATGGATGTGTATGATAAAATGAAGTAAACAGTTTGAGGTTTTTTGTTAGATGTTTTTGGTTGCTACGCAGTCAAAATCAAACAATTAAATCTTAATAAAACTTTCAAGGTTTTAAAAACCTTGAAGGTTTTTGTATTTTATCAAAACCGATTAATAATCCCAAAATGAATTTTAGATGCTCTGAAATCTATCGGGTTAGAGAATTGTTTTCCAAGTGCATAATTAATTGTAAAAATTCCGGCTTTAGTTTCAAAGTCAATACCTGCTCCAAATCCAAAAGGATAATCATTTAGATATTCAATTGGAGTATTTTTTTCGTAATATCCTCCATCTGCAAAGGCATAAATAGCTGAATTTGTTTCAAATAAGTATCTTAATTCTAAACTGAATATTGAAAAATTCGAAGTATTTATTGATTCTTCATCAAAGCCTCTTAAAGTCTTTAGCCCTCCAATTTTCATTAATTCATTTTCGTAAAAAATATTATTAAAGTCGTTATTAGTATAGTTATACATTAAAGCTGAATTATTTCTGATTTTTATAACAGAATTTTGAGCTAATTTTATGTAGTACGAAATATCTATATTAGATTCTACTTTTCCTGTAGTTTCGTAATCACTTTGAATATCGGAACTTAAAAGTTTAAATTTTCGTTGACCGGCAGAGACATTAAAATCTATTACAATTCCTTTGCGAGGGTTATAAATATAATCTAATTTTTCGTAAAATATCCCACTGCCTCCCATCGAAATTGTATAATTTGATAAATTGTCGCTTTGAGTTATAAAGTTTTTATTTTTAATTACATACGAATTTTTATTCTCATAAAATAATTTAATATAATTACCTCCATTTAATAATAATTGTAATCCTGTTTTATTATTAATAGTTATGTATGAAGTATCTTTTTTATAAAGTTTAAAATCTTCGTCAACTCCAATTGGGAGCGATAAAATATATTTATAATCTGCTTTTGCTTTAATATCTTGAGTAAGTGTATTTGTTTTATGCCATTCTAATGCAATTTTTTCTCCATGATTGAAAGAATTAATTAAGTACAAGCTTAACTCGCCGGTAATAAGTAACTTTCCAGAAGTTTTATCGTTTGGGAGTATTCCTAAAATTCCATTAAACTGATTTGCTTTTTTGGAATTTAAAAAAAGATTTACATCAGCATAATTCTCTCTGAATGATATTTCTGCTATTTTAAGGCTATTTAAAAAAATAAGTTTTCGAATCTTATAATCAATAGAACTAATTATTTCTTCATTATAAATTTTCCCTTTTTTTAAACCAAGATAACTTTGTAAATATTTTTTAGAAGTTTTCGTGTTTCCAATTATATTAATACTGTCGAGTTTAATTAGTTGTTGTTTATTTATATACAAATCGGCATTAAACTTATTATTATTGATTTTAAGATTTTTTAGAGTAACATTTGCAAATGGATAACCATTATTTTCATAATATGTTATAATCTTTTTTAATGCTTTTAAATATTTTTTATAATATATTGTTTTGTTATCAAAATAGGAATTTTTTATTCCAATTTTTTGAAAATCAAAATAATACAAAGTGTCAACAGTTATAAAACCCCATTTATAAAGAGAATTTTTGCTTATATAAATATTATAATTTGGTATTGAAAAATTAAAACTATCAATTTTTGCAGTTAAATATCCTTTTGAATTTAAATATTCGATATAATTATTTGTAATATCTGTAAATGCTGATGAGTCTGAAATATTTTTTTTTAAAATTAATTTGTTCTTTTTCAAAGAATCATTTTCATATATATTCAATTTATATTTATTCTGAGAAAACAAATTCAATGAATTAAAAATGAATAATATATAAATAATAATTTTCAAATTTCTATTAAAACCTAAGTCGTGTAAAACGGTAAATATCTCAAATAATTGCAAAAAAAAAGCTGGATAAACCAGCTTTTTAAATATTTTATTTAAATATTATGACATGTGTTTTAAATTAACACCAAATAAAATAATAAATAAAATTGTAAATACAGCACTAACGCCTAATCCAAGAATAGCCATTGTACTAAATCCGTAAAATACCAAAGGAATAATTAACATTACAATTTGAGCTGCTGTGTATGCCCAAAAACCAGTTTTTTTAGTTTTCCACATCATAATAACGCCAAGTAAAGCAACAATTGCTAAAACTGCATTAATAATAGAAACTGTGGCACCATTTTCTGCAACTTTAGCCATGTACTCACCCATTCCGCCTAAAGCATCATTCATAGCACTGCCTAAATTTTCCATACCTTCCATGCCTTCCATACCTTCCATACCTTCCATGCTTGAAGCATCAACATTTTCCATTGCATCACTTAAACCTTCAGATAAACCTGACGTAAGTGCATTAGCTGCTTTATAAGCAAAAAATGCCATAATGTTAGCAATAATTGACCATCCTGTGCCAATAAATCCTAAAATACATAGTACTGTTAAAAATACTGGTCTCTTTTTAGTAGCTTGTTCTTCCATAGTTGTTTTAATTTAGTTAAAAATAGTTAAATTCTAAAAACGAATGTATGACAAGATTTTTAATTTTCAAAATAAAAATAATCAAATTTTACTAATGCTCTATTTTTCAGCTCAATAAAAATCATAAATCTTTCACAATTTTATAATTATATTTGCAATAAATTTTAAATTTATATAAAATGAAAAGAGATTTAGATATATTTAATCTGATTGAAGCTGAAAATGAACGACAACATCATGGAATTGAATTAATTGCATCCGAAAACTTTGTTAGCAAACAAGTTATGGAAGCTATGGGCTCTTGTTTAACAAACAAATATGCAGAGGGTTATCCTGGTAAAAGATATTATGGAGGATGCCAAGTTGTTGACCAAGTAGAGCAATTAGCAATTGACAGATTAAAACAATTATTCGGAGCAGAATATGCTAATGTTCAGCCTCATTCTGGAGCACAAGCAAATGCATCTGTATTTTTTGCATGTTTGAAACCAGGTGATATATTTATGGGACTAGACTTATGCCATGGAGGTCATCTTTCGCATGGTTCGCCTGTTAATTTATCAGGAATTAATTATCATCCAATTGCTTATCATGTTGACAAAGAGTCTGGAAGAATAGATTATGATGAGATGGAAAGATTAGCTTTTGAACATAAACCTAAAATGATTATAGCAGGAGCATCGGCACATTCAAGAGATTGGGATTTTAAAAGGATGAGAGAAATAGCCGATAAAATTGGAGCATTATTAATGGCTGATATTGCACATCCGGCAGGATTAATAGCTAAAGGATTATTAAATAATCCATTGCCTCATTGCCACATTGTTACATCAACAACTCATAAGACATTGCGTGGACCAAGAGGAGGAATTATAATGATGGGAAAAGATTTTGAAAATCCATGGGGACAAACTACTCCAAAGGGTGAAATTAAAATGATGTCGCAAGTACTTGATTTTGCAGTTTTCCCTGGTCAACAAGGAGGACCACTTCAACATATTATTGCAGCAAAAGCAGTTTCGTTTAGTGAGGCACTTTCTGACGACTTTAATAATTATGCAATTCAAGTCCAAAAAAATGCTAAAGTTATGTCAGATGCATTTATGGCATTTGGTTATAAAATTATTTCTGGGGGAACTGATAATCATTCTATGTTAATTGATTTAAGAACTAAATTTCCGAATATTACCGGTAAACAAGTTGAAAATGCTTTAGTAATTGCTGATATTACAATTAATAAAAACATGGTTCCGTTTGACTCTCGTACACCATTTACAACTTCTGGATTAAGAATTGGCACACCTGCAATAACAACCAGAGGTATGAACGAAGAACACATGCCATTAATTGTAGAAATGATTGACGAAGTTATTTCAAATATTGATAATGAATCAAGATTATCTGTTGTTAAAACTAAAGTAAATAAATTAATGGCTGACTTTCCAATTTTTGCATGGTAGGGAGGAAGAAGTTAGAAGTTAGAGGTTTGAGGTTCATGGTTAAATGGTTATATTGATATATTGTTGCTACGCAGCTAAATCATTAATCTCAAAATAATAAATTCCTAAATCCTAAATGAAAAAATCCTAAATAATTTTGGAATGGTACATATATATATTAGTAATAATTGTTGGCTTTTTTGTTGGCTTTATTAATACTCTAGCAGGTGGCGGTTCAATTTTATCCTTACCATTATTAATTTTTTTAGGTCTTCCTGCTAATGTAGCAAATGGAACAAATCGAATAGGTGTTTTATTTCAAAGTATCACTGCTGCCGGAAGTTTTAATAAATTTAAAGTAGTTAGTTTTAAGCAATCAGTTTTGTTTGCAATTCCATCTGTAATTGGGGCAATTATCGGTGCTTTTTTTGCAGTAAATATTGACAAGTCAATGCTTGAAAAAGCAATTGGAGTAATTTTAGTATTTATGTTTTTTGTTATTTTATATAAGCCTGAAAAATGGTTATATGGAATAGAAAATTTAAAATCTACTCCTAGCATTTTGCAAATAATTATCTTTTTCTTTATAGGTATTTATGGTGGTTTTATTCAGCTGGGTGTTGGGTATTTTTATATTGCCGCATTAGTGCTTTCGGCTGGTATAAATATTATTAAAGCTAATGCAATAAAGGTATTTATAATTGGATTATTCACTTTAACGGCAATTCCTATTTTTATTTTTAATAATCAAGTAAATTTTGAATTAGGATTTTTATTAGCTATTGGGAATATTATTGGAGCTTATTTTGCAACAAAGGCTTCGATTAAGTGGGGAGCAAAGTTTGTACAATTGATATTGTTGATAACAATAATTATTTCGGCAATTAAGCTTTTAATTGGAATTTAGATTATTGAAGGATAAAGTGGTAAGTAATTGTTCCTTTTTGTTCTTCGGGGGCATCGGGTTTTTCGGTAAATTTCGCTTCTAATGCTGCTTTTTTTGCTGCAACCCATAATGTTTTATCAGATGTTGTGGTTCCTTTTACTCCTGAGATAGCTTTTATTACATTACCATATTTATCAACTGTTACATCAACAACAACTTTCCCTTCTTCCTGACTGTTATAGGTAGGTTTAGGCAATGCCCTTGTTTTTCTTCCGGTTAAGCTGAAAGAAATTCCATTATTACCATTACTTGGACCACCTTCAT
>MENC01000131.1:47346-55777 GCA_001768155.1 Bacteroidetes bacterium GWA2_30_7 | reverse complement strand
CATTAATATCTCCTTGATTTCCTGTTCCGGTTTTATTTCCATCGCTGTTACTATTATTATTAGTACTGTTATTTCCAGGAAATAAAGCCTTTTTATTTACTTCTTGTTGTTTTTCAACCTGTTCGGTATTTTCGTTTTCTGTTTCTGTATTTTTCTTTTTGTCAGTATTTGTTGATTTTATATTTGCAGACTCTTCAAAATTTTGAGTAAGTACTTTTTCATCATTGTTAGCAGATGTTTCATCAATTTTCTTATTTTCTTGTAAACTTTCTGATTCGCTACTATTCATGTTTTCAGTTTCAATTAAACCTGAACCTGAATCATCGGTACCAAAATTGATTAAAATTCCTTCTTCAGCCGGTAATGGAAACGGAACCTTAAAACCCATAAATACAAGCAATAGAACTAATATTAAATGAAATATTATTGTTCCAAAAATACCTGATTTATTGTTTTTTATATACTTATTCATTAGTCTGCACTTGTAGCTAATATTAATTTGTATTTATTATTTTTTGCTATATTCATTACTTTTACTACTTCTTCTATTGCAACAGATTTTTCGGCATGTAATGAAATTGTTGGGGCTTCGTTTTCATCAATTACAATGCCAACTTTTTCTTTTAAATAACTTTCTAAATTTTCTAATACAACCGGCTGAGTTTCAACAAAAAATTGTAAATCAGAATTAATTGAAACGGTAGTAATTGGTTTATTAGACTGAACTTGATTATTGCTTTTAGGCAATAGTAATTTTAACGCATTTGGAGAAATAAGTGTTGAGGTCATCATAAAGAAAATAAGCAAAAGAAATACAAGGTCAGACATAGTAGCTGAACTAAATTCTAAACTTATTTTATTTTTACTTCTTATTGCCATAAACTTTTATTTAACAGGTTCGTTTAGTAAATCCATAAATTCTGTTGTACGTAATTCCAATGTGTTTACAACATTATTAACTCTTACAACCAAATAATTATAAGTAAGATAAGCCATAATTCCAACTATTAGTCCTGCAACAGTTGTAACCATAGCCTCATAAATACCGCTAGAAAGTAGTGTGATATCAATGTTGCTACCTGCATTTGCCATATTAAAAAAAGCTTTAATCATGCCTGTTACAGTTCCAAGAAAACCTAACATTGGTGCAGCTCCGGCAGTAGTGGCTAAAAATGCAAACCATTTTTCTAATTTTGAAACTTCCATTTTTCCAACATTTTCGATTGCAGCATTTATATCATTTAAAGGTCTTCCTAATCTGCTGATTCCTTTTTCAATCATTCTTGCAAGGGGAGAATCTGTAGCTTTACAAAGTGATATTGCAGAATCTAATTTATTTGACAAAATACTTTCTTTAATGGAATTCATAAAAATAGTATCATTTTTTGAAGCTTTTTTTATAGCAATAAGTCTGTCAACAAAAATATAAACTGCAACTACTGATAAAATTGCAATAGGAATCATTATAAGTCCTCCTTTTAATGATAATTCCCATAACGATAACTGCATTTGATTTGCTTGTTCAACAGGTGCTGAAACGGTTGTGCTGCCTACAACATTGATTTGTAATAAAAAATTGAGTAACATACTTTAAGATATTAATTAATTCTTTCGCGAAGATACAGTGTGTCATTAGTTCAAATTTTACAAACTTGATTTATTTGTTAACAAGCTGTTGTTAATGAAAGTTCTATATGAGAACGAATATTTATTATTATTATTACATTTCATTTGTGAGCGAGTATTTTGAATAAAAAAAAGGATAACTTTATTGAGTTATCCTTTTAATAATAATTTTGAAATTACTTAGGGTAATGGAAAAGTTTCGGTATATGTGTAAGTTTGCCCTAAAACAACAAGGTCGGTAGATAATGTGCCAACACCATCGCAATCGCCATTTCCGAAATCAAGAGTAACAATTGGTAAATCAGGAATAGTAAGTTTTGCTGTACCTTTAACAAGTTCGGCACACGAAACTTTAAAATCTAATGAAGTTAAAATATCAAGTTTATATGTTTTGCCATCAAGATTAACAAATGTATTTGAACCAGTTACGCTATAAACATCGTCATTAACATTTAGTGGAGTTGATTCACCTTGTGTCCAAGAAAATGTTTTTGTCGAATTATTTGAAATAGTTCCAGAAGGAACTGTAAGAACCATATTTGTAACTGTGTATGTAAATGTTAGTGAACCGGTAGAACCAGAATCATTTGTTAATTTAAACGTTCCTGAAATTGCAACAGTATCAACTTTATAGTTTTCAAGACTAATGTCAATTGTTGCTCCCATATTTCTGATTTTATCAGATAAAGTTGCAATAATTTTCCCGCTTCTTGCTTTACCATCGGTACCTGTGCATGGAGTTGTGCCAAAATCAATTGTTAATATTTTAGGATAAGTTGGATTTAATGCTCCGGGTACAAGTGTAACTGTTGCACAAACTAAGGTTCCTTTATTGCTTGATTCAGATTCGCCAGAAAAAACATTTGAATAGACATCGTTTGAATAAGCTTCGGTTTCCATTGCATCAGCAGACGCATTTTTTTGAGTTGTTAAGTCCTGAGTTGGCTTTACAGGTTCTGGTTCAGGTTCTTCTTCTGTCTTTTTTTTACACGAATTGAATAAAAATCCAATAATCAGGATTGTTGTTAAAAGAGTTACAATTTTTTTCATACAATTAATTTTAAGTTTTTAAATAATAATATATAATAACAAATATAAAAAATATATTTTAAAACATATCAATTTATTTTTTTTGTAGTTTGGTTTTTTCCAAAAAGGTAAAATTCAGCACAAAAAAAGGGTAACCATTTTTTGATTACCCTATATAATAAAAAATATCTAATTACTACTTTTTAGCTTCCCAAGTAGCTGTGTAATTTCTTGAAATAGATTTAACTACATGATTTGTTTTAACACCAGTTGTAATGCTATCTTGATTAGTTGGATTATTATATGTAAAAATTCCTCCTACTGTAAAGTTTTCAGTTTTATCATCTGATTCTTCTGTAATATCTTCAAGAATAACTTCTTTATTAGATAATCTTTTAAGTTTACCATTCATTACATTACCTGCAACAATCATAATTTTTTTGTCTTTTGCATCTTCCCAATACCAATCTCCTTCATCAATCCAAGTACGAACATCTGCCGGAGAGTATGTTGTATCTATTGTAGTGTACGGATAATCTATTCCTCCTACATTTTGTTTTCCTGAATAATGAAAAGAGGTTATTGTTTCAGCAATAGTTGCTTTGTATGTATGGTCTTCGCTTATTTCTAATTCTACTGAATATGTTTTTTTATTAATTATGTTTGTACTCACAACAACAACTGCTGTAGTTGTATTATAAGAGTATTTTCCTGTTTGAGCATTTAATGATGGCTCGGTAGTTAAAGTAGTTGTTGTTATCGTTTTTGTTTCATCATTTGTAAAAACAGTTCCATCAAAAGTCATTGATTCTGATTTAGATTCGGCTTCTGTAGTTTTTTCTGAATTTTTATTATTATAGTCTGTTTCAGTTGTATTAGTAGTTATTACTTCGGAACTACTTTTTAGAGTCCATGTTCCAATTATTCTTTTATCTCTGCTTCTTAATGATAAAAATGGGTCTTCTTCGCCTTTACGGCAACCTGTGTAAGTTAAAGATAACACTATACTTAACAATGCTATTATTCCAAATAGTTTTTTCATAATTTATTAATTTATTTAATTTATTGATTGCAAAAATATTGAAAAAATAATAATAATGACAAATAATTTTTTACTCCGAACTGTTAACATTAAATCCAAGCTTCTGAATGTCTTCCCAATATCCTGTATAAGACTTGCTTACAACATCCGGGTTTTCTATTAAAATTCTATATAAAACTGCAATTGGAGTTAAAGCAAGTACCATTCTATGGTCATTATATGTCTTAAAACATAATGTAGTGGTTGGATTTTTCGAGAAATTACTATTTCCAAATCGTGAAATTGTATCGTGAGTAATTGCAAGATTATTTCCAGTTTTTAACAGTTCATTTTTTAAAGCTACTATTCTGTTAGTTTCTTTTATTAATAATGTGTCTAAACCACATAACGAAAATGGAATATTTAACATTGATAGAGTTACAGCCAGTGTTTGAGCCAAATCTGGAATATCAGTAAAATCGTATTCAAAAATTTTAATCTTAGGGTTTGAAATTTTTCGGATTCTTGCACCTCCCTGAATGAATGTTGTTTTTATGCCTAATTTTTCAAACAACTTTGCAATTATTGAATCTCCTTGAATACTGTTTTTTTTAAGCCCATAAAGTTTAATATCAGCCCAATCTGCCAGAGTTGCCATTTCGTACCAATACGATGCCGAACTCCAATCTGCTTCAACAGTAAAATCTTTAACTCTATAACTTTGTTTTTCAATAATTATATGATTTTGTTCCCATCTCGATTTAATGCCAAACTTTTTCATTAAATTAAGAGTCATGTCGATATAAGGTTTTGAAACAATCCTGCTTTTTAATTTAATGTTTAATCCTTTTGGTAATGTTGGTGCAATTAATAATAATGAACTAATAAATTGACTACTAATACTTCCGGATATTTCAATATTACCACCTTCTAATTTTGTTCCATGAATTTTAATCGGTGGAAATCCTTCTTTTTCAAGATATTCTATTTTAACTCCTAATTCTTTTATTGCATTTACCAATATTCCGATTGGTCGATTTTTCATTCTTTCCGAACCTGTAATTATCCACTCACCAGGCTTATTTGCAAGATATGATGTAAGAAAACGCATTGTTGTTCCTGCGTTTCCAACATCAAAAATATTAGAATCTGATTTAAGAATGTCTAATAAATTTTTAGTATCGTCGCTATATGATAAATTGTAAATTTCAAAGTTTCTTTTTGCTAAAGCTCTTATAATTAACAATCTATTACTAATACTTTTAGATGAAGGCAGAACTAATTCACCCTTAATAATTTTATTTTCCTTATTAATATCGTACATCATAAAATTTTAAAAGTTTTAAAGCTTTATACACAGACAAATGTATAAATTTTATTTATTTGCATTAAAAATAATGAAATGTTTTTATTTGAAAATACAGAGATTGCGTTTAAATATAAATCTTCTAATGATTTATCTAGGTCATATTTTATATTTAAATATTTATTAAGTGGATATATTAGCATAGTTGGAAGAAAAATTATTAAATTTTTTTTATTACTTAATGTTCCAATAAAATGGTTTATTAAACCGCTTATTTTCAGGCAATTTTGCGGAGGTGAATCAATATCTGAATGTGAATTTATTGTTAAAAAATTAGCCGAATATAATGTTAAGTCAATTTTAGATTATTCAATTGAGGCAAAGAGTAAAATTTCCGAAATTGATGAAACGTTTAAGGAAACGCTTAAAACAATTGAACTTAGCTCAAAAAATGAAAATATTTCTTTTGCAGTTTTCAAACCAAGTGCTTTTGCTTCAATAGAATGTTTAGAAGCAATATCCGATGGCAAAATTAGTACTGAAATAAATCAACAATTCCAAAATTTTGTAAATAAGGTTGAGCAACTTTGCAATACTGCTTGTCAATTGAATGTCAGGCTATTAATTGATGCTGAAGATTTCTCGTTTCAATCTGCTGTTGATAGTGTAGTTTTAGAAATGATGAAAAAGTATAATAAAGAAAAAGTTGTAGTTTTCAACACATTACAAATGTATCGACATGATAGATTGGAATATCTTAATAAATTAATAGAAAAAGCAATTACTGATAAATTTCATTTAGGAATTAAACTAGTTAGAGGTGCGTACATGGAAAGAGAGCGTGAAAGAGCAAATAAATATTGCTATCCCTCTCCAATATGTTCTTCAAAAAATGAAACTGATATTTCATTTAATAATGCAGTTGAAATTTGCGTTAAAAATTTGAATATAATTAATTTATTTTGTGGAACTCACAACGAAGAAAGTTGTATGAAATTAGTTAATTTAATGGCTGATAATAATATCGCTCCAAATAATAATAAGATATTTTTTTCACAATTATATGGAATGAGCGATAATATAAGTTTTAATTTAGCATCACAAGGTTATAATGTTGCAAAATACATTCCTTATGGTCCAGTAAATGAAGTAATTCCTTATTTGTTGAGAAGAGCCGAAGAAAATACTTCAATAAAAGGACAACAAGGAAGAGAGTTACAACTAGTTACAAAAGAAATTAAGAGGAGGAAGGCTCATAAAATCATTTAAAAATATTTTAAAAACAAAAAATAATTAAATTTGTAGAAATACAAATATTTTATGAGCAATATAAAACTCTTTGAAAGTAAGCAAATTCGTTCGGTATGGAATGAAAAAGAGAACAAATGGTATTATGTTGTTTCAGTTTTAACAGACAGTAAAGACCCAAAACAATATATTAAGAGAATGAGATTACGAGATTTAGAACTATCTAAAGGGTGGGTACAAATTGTACCTACCCTTTTGGTAGAAACTTTGGGTGGCAAACAAAAGATGAGTTGTGCAAACTCTAAAGGACTTTTACGCATAATTCAGTCAATCCCTTCACCTAAAGCAGAGCCATTCAAACTAATGCAATTTTAAACCTTATCAAAACGAATTATATTTAATGATAAAAAAAATCAAAATATTATATATTTTTTTCTTATCATTAATATACATAATATATTCTTCTGAAACATTTTGTCAATCAGATATTAAATTTTCACGTTTATCCCTCGAACAGGGTTTATCTCAAAATTGCGGCAGATGTATTTTACAAGATAAAGAAGGTTTTTTATGGATTGGAACTGAAGACGGTCTCAATAAATATAATGGTTATGAGTTTCGGGTTTATCAAAAAATATCACGTGATAATGAAAGTATTTGTAATAATTTCATTAATGCAATATTTGAAGATAAAGAAGGCACAATTTGGATTGGAACTAACGAAGGATTAGCTCAATATAATAAATTAAATGATAAATTTACTATTTACAAGAATGACCCGAACAATCCTGAAAGTATTTCAAACAATGCAATAAATTCAATTATTGAAGATAAAACCGGCAATCTTTGGATTGGAACTGCCAATGGATTAATTGAATATGATAAGAAAAATAGAAAATTTTTAACATTCTTTAATATATTGGGAGATTCAATCAACGTATCCGAAAACATTATAAATGTAGTCTATGAAGATAGAGATGAATTTTTATGGTTAGGTACAAACAATGGTCTCAATAAATACGATAAAAAAACAGGTAAATTAACAATCTTTAAAAATAACCCGAAAGATATTAATAGCATTTCATCTAATGTTATTCGGGCTATATATGAAGACAAAAACGGCTATTTATGGATTGGAACATTTAATGGTGGACTTAATAGATTTGATAAAAAAACAAATAAATTCTTTTCGTATAAGAACGTTCCTGAAAATCCTCAAAGTATTTCCAATAATAATGTTTATTCAATTATTGAAGATAATAAAAATCAATTATTTATAGGCACTGATTTTGGATTAAATATTCTGAATAAATCTACCAATAATTTTTTTTCATATCAATACCAGCTTAACAATAACCAAAGTTTATCCCGTAATGAAATTCTGTCTATTTACAAAGATAAAGTTGGCAGAATCTGGATTGGAACTTGGGGTGGTGGTATAAACTTGCTAAATGAAAATAATAAATTCAAAGCATTTAATAATAATCTCGAACATTCAAAAAGTTTATCAAGTAACCGAATTCGGTCTATTTTACAAGATAAAAATGGATTTCTTTGGATTGGAACTGATGAAGGTGTAAATAAGTATGATTCAAAAACAAACGAATTTATTACTTATAAAAATAATCCAAATAATCCTCACAGTATTTCATCAAATAAAATAACACCTTTATACGAAGATAAATCGGGAGTAATATGGATTGGCACTTTTGACGGTCTAAATAAAATGGAAAAAGATGGCGAATTTATATCATATAAAAATGACAAAAACGACCCTCAAAGCTTGTCTTATAATAAAGTAAGATATATTTATGAAGATAAATCGGGAGGCTTTTGTATTGGAACATGGGGCGGAAGTGGCGGACTTAATTTTTTGGACAGGAAAACAGACAAATTCACAATTTATAAACATAATCCTGCTGACAATCAAAGCCTATCAAATGATGATATATTTTTTATTTATGAAGATAACAAAAACCGGTTTTGGGTTGGAACATGGGGAGGCGGTTTAAATTTATTTGATAGAAAAACTAAAAAATTTGTAGCTTATAAAAATAATCCCAAAGATTCATTAAGTATTTCAAGCGACTATATTAGAAGTATATATGAAGACACAAAAGGCAGAATCTGGATTGGAACACACTTTGGTCTTAATTTACTTGTATTTAAAAATGAAAACAAAATTGTTCCCGAAATCAAAT
>MENC01000131.1:36575-47290 GCA_001768155.1 Bacteroidetes bacterium GWA2_30_7 | reverse complement strand
GGTGAGGTCAAGCCAAAAATCCGAAACTACGATGTTTCAGATGGTTTATTGAGCAATGAATTTAATGGCAATGCTTTTTGCAAAGATAAAGATGGGAATATGTATTTTGGAGGTATTAACGGTTTTAATTCTTTTAATCCTGATAGTCTAAAAGATAATACTTTTTTACCTCCTGTTGTAATAACAAAATTTCAGATTTTTAATAAGACTGTTGGTATTTTTCAAAGTAAATCAAATGAAAATTCTGAAATTTTTAAAATTGCTGATTCATATTATTTACCTCAAGTTATAAATTTTACAAACGAAATAACCCTTTCATACAAAGAGAATATGTTCTCTTTTGAGTTTTCATCATTAGATTATAACAAACCCGAAAAAAACCAATATGCATATAAAATGGAAGGTTTCGATTTGGATTGGAATTATATCGGAACAAGACGTTTTGCGTTATATACAAACTTGCCTTCAGGCACTTATGTATTTCATGTAAAAGCAACAAATAGTGATGGTATTTGGAATGAAACAGGAACAAGTATTAAAATCATTAAAACTCCTCCTTGGTGGAATACATGGTGGTTTAGAGTAAGTTGCATAATTTTTATAATAATGATTATAATATTTTACATCAAATGGAGAGAAAAATCATTACGAAGAGAAAAGGAAATTCTTGAAAATGAAGTAAATCATAGAACAATTCAGTTAAAAAGTGCAAATGAAGAATTAAATCAGCAAAAAGAAGAGATAACAGCACAAAGAGATGAAATTGAAGTACAAAACGTATTATTAGAAGAAAAAAATCGCGAAGTAATGGATAGTATTCATTATGCGTTACGTATTCAGGAAGCAGTATTACCATCAAAGAATTATATTGATTCTATTCTAACAGATTACTTCATATTATTTAAACCCAAAGATATTGTAAGCGGTGATTTTTATTTTGTAGCAAAACGTGGAAAATGGTTAATAATTTCAGTTGCAGATTGTACAGGGCATGGTGTTCCGGGTGGATTTATGAGTATGCTTGGAATATCATTTTTAAATGAAGTAATTGCTCGTGAGTCAGTTCAAACTGCAAGTCATGTATTGGATGAATTACGAATTTACATTATCAAATCACTTCAACAACATGGTGATGATGATGAACAACAAGATGGAATGGATATGGTTTTTGTAGCCATTGACACAGAAACAAATAACATGCAATTTGCAGGAGCAAATAATCCTCTTTACATAGTAACAAGAACCAAATTCCAAGAACCAAATTCCAAATCACAAATTGATAATTTGGAACCTGAAAATTGCAGTTTGGATCTTAAAGAATTAAAAGGTGATAAAATGCCCGTAGCAATAAATTCACGTTTAGCTCCTTTCACAAATCACGAAATTAAATTGAAGAAAGAAGATTTAATTTTCTTATGTTCTGATGGCTACAAAGACCAACTTGGTGGCTCTTGTGGAAAAAGATTTATGTCAAAAAATCTTAAACAAGTAATATTGGAAAACTCTATTAAATCTACTTCGGAACAGAAAAAAATATTATACAAAAGTTTAGAAAATTGGAAAACCGGACATAATATAAAACATGAACAAACAGATGATATTACAATATTTGGAATAAGAATATGATAAAAAATATCCGGATTTATAAAGAAAAACTCGCCGAATTAAAATCAATTTACGCAATTCGTGAATTAAAAAATCTTCCCGAAAATATTATTAATTTTTCATCAAATGATTATTTGTCTTTAAATTCAGATGTTGAATTGCGTAAAGAATTTTTATCAAATAACAGAATTGAAGAAATTTGCTTTAGCTCCACTTCATCACGATTATTAACAGGAAATCACCATTCATATATTTTACTTGAGGAGGAATTATCAAAGTTGTATAACAACAAAACTATTTTAGTTTTTAATAGCGGCTATCACTTGAATGTAGGAATACTTCCTTCAATTTGCCAAAAAGATGACTTAATTATTTCAGATAAATTTATTCATGCAAGTATTATTGATGGAATAAGGCTTTGCAGATGTGCACATTACAGTTTTGAACATAATAATTACAATCAACTTGAAGATTTGCTTAAAGAAAATAGACACAAATTCAATAATGTTTTCATCGTAACCGAAAGTATTTTCAGCATGGATGGCGATATAACAGATTTGAAGTCAATTGTAGAAATAAAAAATAAATTCGGATGCTTTCTTTATGTTGACGAAGCACATGCTTTTGGAGTAAGAGGAAATAAAGGATTGGGATGTGGCGAAGAACAAAATGTTATAAATGATATAGATTTTATAGTTGCTACCTTTGGGAAAGCATTAGCGTCAATAGGTGCTTTTATAGTATGTGATAAAATTTTTAAAGATTATTTTATTAATCATACCAGAACATTAATTTATTCTACAGCTTTGCCTCCAATAAATGTTGAATGGACAAGATTTTTAATTGCCAAATTACCAGAAATGTCAATCAGACGCAATGATTTAAAAAACAGTTCAAACACAATGAAATCGGAACTAATAACAACAATTGGAACTCATATAATTCCCTATATTATTGGCGAAAATAAAACATTAATCAGAATCTCTAATGAATTAATTAACAATGGATTTTATGTTTTGCCAATTCGATATCCAACAGTGCCAAAAGGTCAGGAAAGATTCAGATTTTCGATGTGTTCAAATCATAAATCAGAAGAAATAAAAAACATGATTAACCTATTGAAAACATTACAAATAAATGAAAAATAAAGTAATATTTGTTACCGGTATAGATACTGATTGCGGAAAAACTATTGTTACCGGACTTTTAGCAAAATATTTACAAAACATTGGCAAAAAAATTATTACACAAAAACTTGTTCAAACCGGCTGTTTAGATATTTCAGAAGATATTATTTTTCATAGAAAAATAATGAAAATTGCTCTTTTAGAAGAAGATAAGAATAAAACTACATGCTCATATATATTTAAACTTCCAGCTTCTCCTCGCCTCGCTGCAAAAGCTGAAAATGAAGAAATTAATATTGAGAAAATTTTAAATTCTACAAATATTCTTCTCGAAAAATTTGAATATGTATTAATTGAAGGTGCCGGAGGATTATATGTTCCATTAAATGAGAATATTACAACAATTGATTATATCAAATCAAATAATTATCCAGTAATACTTGTTAGTTCTTCAAAATTAGGAAGTATAAATCATACATTGTTAAGTCTCGAAGCAATTAAAAACAAAAGGTTAGATTTAACAGCATTAATTTACAATGAATTTCCGAACAAAAATTCATTAATTACAAATGACACAAAACAATATTTGCAAAATTATTTAAAGCATAATTTTCCAGAATCGAAATTTTATTCAATTCCAGGAATTAACAAAATAACAGATTTTAACTTCGAGTTCGACGAAATAATTTAATTCTTTTAGTTTAAAACATATAGTTTTGTATTTTTGTAGATATTAAAGTTATTAAAATGCAAAATCAATTTATCATAACTATTGACAAAAATGTATCTCAAGATTTTGTTTTGAATTTTTTTAAAAATATCAATTTTATAAAAACAGTAAAATTAAAGTCCGCAAAAAGAAATACTAAAATTGATATTAATGAAGCAACTTTATTATCTGAAATAAGCTTAAAAGAGGAATGGCTTTCGGAAGAAGATAATCAATGGGACAAAGTTCTATAACATGTATAATCAAGGAGATATAGTTGTAATAAAATTTCCATTCTCTGATTTATCAGAAGTTAAAAAACGACCAGCTTTAATCATTTCAAACGATGCTGTAAATAAAACCGGTGATTATTTAATGGTTCAAATAACTTCAAAAGTTAAAAATGATGGTTTATCTTTTAAATTATCAAAAGAAAATTATGTAAATAATAAGTACTTACCACTTGAAAGTTATATCAGATTATATAAAATTTTTCTTTTAAATTCAAACCTTATTTTATATAAAGCAACTTCAATTAATAATGTTTGTTTTAAAGAAATCACTAAAAAAATAATTGAACTTATTAATTAAATTTCAAAAATTCTCATTCTAAAATAAATATATGGATTTTAAAAACGATGTAGAGGCAGTTGACTCATTAAGAAAAGCTTATGAAAATCTTAACAACGAAATTCAAAAAATAATTATAGGTCAGGATAAAATTGTAAAAGAAGTAATTATTTCACTTTTCAGTAATGGACACTGTTTGTTGGTTGGCGTTCCGGGTTTAGCTAAAACCCTGCTTGTTAATACAATATCACAGGTATTAGGTCTTCAATATAAGCGTATTCAATTTACTCCCGACTTAATGCCTTCGGATATTATCGGGACAGAAATACTTGACGAAAACAGGCATTTTAAATTTATAAAAGGACCTTTATTTGCAAACTTTATTCTTGCCGATGAAATTAACCGAACTCCTCCAAAAACACAGGCTGCACTTTTAGAAGCTATGCAGGAACGAGCAATTACAACTGCCGGAATAAATTATATTTTGGAAAAACCATTCTTCGTATTAGCTACTCAAAATCCAATAGAACAAGAAGGTACATATCCCCTACCCGAAGCCCAACTTGATAGATTTATGTTTAATATTTGGGTTGATTATCCGTCATTTAATGATGAAATTACAATTGTAAAAAATACAACTTCAGGCTCTGTAACTGATTTAAAAAAAGTAATGACTGCCGAAGAAATTATATATTACCAAAACCTTATTCGCAAAGTTCCAGTTAACGATAGCGTTATAGAATATGCTGTTTCATTAGCTTCAAAAACTCGACCCAGTACTAAACTAGCACATAAATTAGCAAATGAATATTTAAACTGGGGAGCGGGTCCTCGCGCATCTCAATATTTAATAATTGGAGCAAAAACTCATGCAGTTTTAAATGGAAAATATTCTCCTGATATTGAAGACATTAAAGCAGTTGCACATCCAATTTTAAGACACCGGATTATTAAAAACTACAAAGCCGAAGCTGAAAATATTACTGTTGAAAATATTATTGACGAATTTTTGAAGTAATTTCATCTATTTCAATAAATTACTTATAAATTCAGATGACAAAATTATTTAAAATAATTTCAATTTTATTTTTTATCGCAAATTTTGCTTTTTCTCAAAAAGTACGAAAAATCGAAATTATTAATTCCGATGTACTTATGTTTGACGAAGCTGTAAGTAAAGATTATAGAAGGCTCATCGGAAATGTTCAATTAAAACATGAAACCACATTAATGTACTGCGATAGCGCACATCTTTATACAGATGGGAATTATTTTGATGCTTTTTCTAATGTACATATTATACAAGGAGATACATTTCATATTTACGGAGATTTCTTAAATTATGATGGAAATTTAAAATTCTCAAAAATCAGACGTAATGTAAAACTCATTAACAAAGAGTCGATATTAACAACAGATTCATTAGATTACGATAGAAATACAGAAATTTCACATTATTTTTATCAGGGAAAAATTGTTGACAACGATAATGTATTAACAAGCACACATGGATACTATCATTCAAAAACTGACGATTATTATTCAATTGATAAAGTAAAACTAGTAAATCCTGATTTTGTAATGTATTGCGATACATTGCGTTACAATACCGAATCGGATATTGCATTTTTTCTGGGACCTACTCGGATTATTGGCGATTCAAATTTAATATATTGCGAAAACGGATGGTATAATACAAAAACTAACATTTCTCAGTACAATAAAAACGCTTATTTAGAAAAAGGAAGTCAGCGAATTAAAGGCGATAGTCTTTATTACGACAGAGATAGAAAATATGGAAAGGCATTTAATAATGTTAGTGTAATTGATTCTTCCGAAAATATTATACTTAAAGGTCATTACGCATATTATAATGAAATAAATGAAAATTCATTGTTAACAGACAGCACTTTAATGATTCAAATAAAAGAGCGACAAGATACAGTTTACACAATCGACAGCACCGAAATTGAAAATATAATCCAAAAAAGAGAATTAGTTACGGTATATGATAGTTTAGTTTTACATTCCGATACCTTACGTTCAATATTAATAAAAGACTCTGTCGGTAATTATAAAATACTTAAAGCATATAACCATGTAAAAGTGTTTAAAAGCGATTTCCAAGCTATGTGCGATTCGCTTACATATAATCTAAAAGACTCTGTAATAAGACTTTTCAGAACGCCTGTACTTTGGTCAGGACTAA
Source organism: Bacteroidetes bacterium GWA2_30_7 (assembly GCA_001768155.1). Classification (GTDB taxonomy): domain Bacteria; phylum Bacteroidota; class Bacteroidia; order Bacteroidales; family GWF2-33-38; genus GWA2-31-9. The sequence goes on along the minus strand of MENC01000131.1, from coordinate 41,070 downwards.
ATCAATTAACTGCAAATTTTATCGAAATTCATACAAAAAATGGAAAACCAGATTTTATAGTTTTAGATTCACTGGGATTTATAATTTCAAAGGAAGATTCAATAAAATATAATCAAATAAAAGGTAAAAAAATTACCGGCTATTTTAAAGACGATGAATTAAATAAAATTGTAGTTGAAGGAAATGGACAAACCTTATATTATCCAAAAGATGATGAAGAAGTAATTGGTGTTAATAAAGCAATTTGCAGTAATTTAATCATTTATGTCAAAGATGGAGGGTTTGATAAAATTTTGTTTTTAACATTGCCAGACGCAACTCTTTATCCAACAGAGGAATTGCCAGAAACTGAGCTTAGAATGAAAGATTTTAATTGGTACGATTATATGCGACCTATAAATATTTTTGATGTATTTAGATGGAAATAAAAAAAGGGCTTAAGCCCTTCTCTGTATGTTATTAATACTCATCTTCGTTAAAAAAGAAATCTTCCTTACTAGGATAATCAGGCCATATATCCTCAATGCTCTCAAATATTTCGCCTTCATCTTCAAGTTCTTGTAGGTTTTCGATAACTTCTAGTGGTGCTCCAGAACGAATAGCAAAATCTATTAATTCATCTTTAGTTGCAGGCCAAGGAGCATCTTCTAATTTTGAGGCTAATTCTAATGTCCAATACATAATTTTTTTATTTTATACCTATTAACAATTTGTTATTACCATTTTTTTAAGGGCAACAAAATTAAAAAAAAAAAGAAAACTTCAATGTAATTTGTTGGATATATATTGTTTTTTTTTATGATTTAATAACATTTTTACCAATTGCGATTATTTGCTGACGAAACAATAAAATTTATTGATAAAACAAGTTTGCTGAATTTTTTGAATTTGTGAAACAAAATTTGCTTATAGTTAATTAGTACCACTAAACTGCATATTTTAAAAATAACAAATTTCAAGTTTCAAATCTCAAATAAATTTCAAATAACAAATACTTAATATTCAAACGATTTTGAAAATTGTGATTTATTTGAGTTTTGTTTTTTATTTTTTGGAGTTTTCTTATAAATACTAATTATACTTATAGGAATTTTTCGTTTTCAAATTCCGTATCGGTATTCACCAAATCATTAAAACTTAGGAACCCATGTAATTTCATTAGCCCCGGTTTCTTTAGCTAAAAATCTTGATAATACAAAAAAATAATCCGAAAGTCTATTTAGATATTTATTTACTTTTTCGTCAAACGGCACATTTTCAATTAATTTTACAGTTAATCTCTCTGTTCTTCTACAAATGCTTCTGCAAATATGAGAATACGAAACTATTACATTTCCACCAGGTAAAATAAATGATTTCAGTGGTTTGAGTGATTCTTCCATTAAGTCAATCTCCTTTTCAAGTCGTTCAATATCTGACTCATAAATTATCGGAATCTTTTTACAACTATCGCAATCTGTGGCTAAAATGCTGGCACAAGTCATTAATCTATCCTGAATCCAAAGAAGAGTATTTTTTACAGATTCGTTACTTATACTATCTTTCAATAAAGCAGTAAAACTAATAAGCTCATCAACTGTTCCGTAGGCTTCTATCCTATTGTCGTATTTTGGAACTCTAGCCCCACCAATCAAAGATGTTTTGCCTTTATCGCCAGATTTAGTATATACTTTCATAAGCTTTTTGTTTGGTGTTAGTAATTGCTATCTAAACTCTCATTTTTCCATCTCACAATACCTTAATTCAACAATTTAAAATTGTCAATTTGAACTATTTGCTATCAAAACATTCTCATTTATCTTATCAGACGCAACCTTCCCATCAATTAATCTTATAATTCGATGTGCATATCGAGCAATATCCTCTTCGTGTGTAACTAATATTATTGTATTTCCTTTTTTATGAATTTCGTCTATCAATTTCATAATTTCAACTGAAGTTTTTGAATCAAGATTTCCAGTTGGTTCGTCAGCCAAAATAATTGATGGATGGTTTACTAATGCTCTGGCAACTGCCACACGCTGCCTTTGACCTCCAGAAAGTTCGTTAGGTTTGTGAGTTTTACGGTCGCTTAATCCAACACTGTCTAAAACATCGTTAGCTCTAATAAGACGTTCGCTTTTAGCAATTCCTGCATAAATTAAAGGTAACATTACATTTTCAAGAGCTGTATAACGTGGCAATAAATTAAAAGTTTGAAATACAAAACCAATTTCTTTATTTCTAATTCCGGCAAGCTTATCGTCTGTTAATTTACTTACGTCTTTTCCGTTTAGAATATAATTTCCGCATGTAGGAGTATCAAGACAACCAACAATATTCATTAAAGTAGATTTGCCCGAACCCGAGGGTCCCATTATAGCAACATATTCGTTCTTTTTTATTGAAGTAGAAACTCCTCGCAAAGCACGAACAACCTCTGTTCCAACTCTGTAGTTTTTTACAATCTCATTGAAAGTAATAACATCATCCATTTTTCAAAATTATATGTAAAATTAAACATATTATTTTAGTATTTTTAAAAATTAAAAATATTGCAAAAAAATTAACTATTATTTGATATTTAAATTATTGATTTAATATGACTACCAAAGATATACACAATAAATTTGAAAGAATTCCAGTAAAAAATTTAGTTTCAAAACGTGATATTGGAATTGAAGCTTTTGAACTCGAAAATGGTTATTTAATGCTCGAAGCCACATTTCTTGACCCATACCATTTGATTCGACTTAACTTGCTAATTGACCCAAAAACCAGAACAATTATGACTGCAAAAAGCGAATTTGCCAACCATCCTCATGCAATGTGTCCGAAAGTTGCTATAAAAGCAAAATTATTAATAGGTTTAAAAATTGAAAGAGGTATTACAAAGCAAATTATGAGCAAAATAGGAGGTAGCGAAGGTTGTGTTCACTTACGAGAACTTGCTTTGGAAACTATAAATTTTGCTGCTACAGCTTTGATTGGATACAATGAGGGGTTCGGTTTAATGAGCCGAGATTTTAATATTTTAGATGAACATGAAAAATATAAATTATCTAAAAGCTTATTGAAAAACACCTGTTGTGTGTATAACGAGAAAGATTGCTAGATTTCTTATTTTTGAGTTTAGATAATTATGTATTTAAAACGATTAATACGTTATCAGTCCGATGTTTCTCTTTACCTTCATTTTGAATGAATTGAGCAAGTCAAATATGTATAAATATAACACTTCAACTTCGTTCAGTGAATCGCAATATAACCATAACCAAAAACCTCAAACCTCTCCTACTCCATCTCTCCACCTTCTTGCTCCATATTTGGCTTTTCACGCTTTTGTTTGTAATTATTAATTTTATAGCTTAAACTTAAATTTAACATCGGATACTTACTTTTAAATCCATCATGTACAATAAAATTATCTCCATAAGTATAAGAATCACTTTTCCAAGTATTAAATACATCTCGCATATTTAGTGTTACAGAAAGTTTGCGTTTAAAAAAATCTTGTTTTATTGCTATTCCAATCATGTAACTAGCTGATTCTTTTCCTTGTGCCTCAATTGTAGCAGCATCGTAGTTAGCACTCAATTGAATTCTTGTATCTGATTTAATTTTAATTGTCGAATTTATTCTGGCATTCCATGTGTTTGTTGAAGATGAAATGTCCTTATTGTATAATGTTCCATCAATACTGTAATTGAAAACATTTACAGATGAATTAATTGTCCACCATTTTTTTAAATCCATATTTAACATCAATTCTACACCAATTGCTTGGTCTTTGTTAATATTTTCAAAACTATAAATCATAATATTATTTTCGTTCAGACTACTAACTCTTTCGATTAAATTATTTGTTTGTCGGCGATATGTTTCTAACGATATAAAATGTTTTTCAAATTTAGCTTGGATATTTAACTCATAAGAGTCTGAAAATTCAGGATTTAAGCTTGGATTTCCTTTGCGAATCGTATATTTATCAATATAAAAAGTATATGGGTCGAGAAAATAATCTCTTGGTTGATTTATTCTTCTGCTATAACTTGCCTGTGTTTGAAATATTTTCGAGATTGGGTGTGAAATGTGTACTGAAGGAAAATAATCAAATCTATTTACAACGTACTTTTCTCCTGTAATATTTTGTTTAATAACTCTGTCTGTATATTCGCCTCTTAATCCAATCATAAATTCAAGTTCTTTAAATTTATTTGAATAAGTGGTATATGCGGCATGAACATTTCTATCTAAATTCATACTATTAAATAAAGAATCAATTTCTGACCAAGAATCTATATCATAGTTATATACTTCATTTGTATAATCAGTGGCTTTATTAAAACCTCTTAATTGATAACCAATTTCAAGTTTTGCATTTTTAGCAAATGGCTTTGTATAGTCTAATTTAACTTCTTTATTATTTGTAATGCCCAACTCCACAGACTTTGCATTATCGGGGTTAATATTTAACTCATTCCAATTATTATCTGTAGCAGTTTCGATTAAAGTG
>MENC01000131.1:10818-36496 GCA_001768155.1 Bacteroidetes bacterium GWA2_30_7 | reverse complement strand
ACTCATTTGCAAATCTTTTAAAGCCTCCACCTCTTAGCTCTCCTCCAAATGTAAAACTGTTAAAATCGTTAATATTATAATCAAAACCTGCTTTTATATTATTCCCATTATGCCCTCTGCCTTGGTCAACATCTTTTGCTAAAAAATAAATTGAATCATTCTGATTAGATTCTCTTAACGAATTTCCAACACCGGTTCGAGTATTTTCATCTAACCCACCTCCTGCAAAAAAATTAAATTTACCTGAACGATAATTAATTAGTGCATCTGCTCCATAATTTCCAAAAGTTCCAAGTTTTACATTTATAATTCCACTGAAACCACTTTCTTTTTGCTTTTTCAGAACAACATTTATAATGCCTGCAACGCCTTCGGGGTCGTACTTTGCCGAAGGATTTGTAATAATTTCGATATTTTCTATTGATGAAGCCGGAATTTGCTGTAAAATTTCGCTACTCTCCATTACGCTTGGTTTACCATCAACTAAAACTTTAAAATTAGCACTTCCTCTAAGCGATACATTGCCATCAATATCAGTTTTTACAGATGGTGTATTTTCTAAAACATCAACGGCAGTGCCTCCTGATGAAATTATATCCTGACTTACATTTATTACTTTTTTATCTATTTTATATTCAATCAATTTTTTATCAGCAATAACTTCTACCTCGCCAATTGCTTCAATATTTTTATCAATAAATATTTTACCCAAATCAATATCAGTTCCTTGCTTGGGATTAATTCCAATATTTGGAATTATTTTCTTTTTGTAACCAATAAACGAAACCTCAGCATAAAATCGTCCATTAGGCAATTTTTCTAATTTAAAGTTTCCTTTATTATCGGCTATTATACCATTAACAACTGAACTATCTTTTGAGCTATACAAAACAATATTAGCATATTCGACCGGTAATTTATTTGCTTCGTCGATTACAATTCCTGTTAAAGTGCCGATTTTTGGCATATCACTTCCCATACTGCCCTGATAATGACCTCCTTTATCTTGTGCTTTTGCCGAAAATATTAAAAAAAAGACGAATGTGAATACAAATATTTTAATCATAAAAAGTAGATAAAACCCATTAAATATATTACAAAAACAATTTGACCGAAAAGTACGCTAAGGGTTTAATATAAAAATATTTTTTCTCAATTTTTAACAGTTTTAAGAACATCATACGACTGGGTAGAAAATATTTTCAGAGAATTTTCTTTAAGAACTAATCAACCATTAGTAATTAGAAAATCGAATTTTTATGAATTAGTTTCTTTTCTTAAAATAGAAGAAATTTCTACTGAGATTATTGAGAAATTAGATTATATTTACGAAGTTATAAAACCAAGTTAGTGGCTTATATACTGAATCTTAGTGAATTTGCAAAGTAAAATTCGCATAGAGTCAGTTATGCCAATAGGAAAATGTTTATATTTCTTGCAAAACTGTTCCATATCGATATAAATTAAGTTCTTATTCTAACGCATCCATAAGCTCATCAGTAATTTCAACATTATGAAATACATTCTGAACATCGTCGTCGTCTTCGAATAAATCGACCATTGCAAGAATTTTCTTTGCTTGCTCTATTTCAAGTTTTTTAGTTTCGTTGGGGATTCTTTTAAGTTCGGCATTTTCGGCTTCAATATTCATTTCTTCGAGTTTTTTTCGAACTTTTCCGAAATCCTCCATTGCTGTTGTAACAATTACTACATCATCAAGATTTTCAATATCTTCTGCTCCTGCATCAATTATTTCCAATTCAAATTCTTCAATATCTTTAATTTGTGCTTTTGCAATTGCAATTATTCCTTTTCGGTCGAAAATAAAACTTAACGAGCCATTTGTCCCTAAAGTTCCTCCTTTTTTTGTGAAAATATTTCGTATATTACTAACAGTTCGTTTATTGTTATCTGTAAGACATTCAATAAAAAAAGCAACTCCATTTGGTCCATAACCTTCAAAAGTAACTTCATTTAAATTTGCCGGTTCTTTTTCTGCTTTGCTAATTGCCCTTTGAACATTTTCTTTAGGCATATTTGCTCCTTTTGCATTTTGTATTGCTAGTCGAAGTCGAGGGTTTCCATCTGGGTCTGAGCCACTTTCTTTTACAGCTACTGTTATTTCTTTAATTATTCTGGAAAAAATATTTGAACGTTTGCTATCTATAGCACCCTTTTTTCTCTTAATTGTTGACCATTTACTGTGTCCTGACATAATTACTTAATTTTTAAAATCAAAGTTATGAATTGAAAATTTATTCTGAAAATTTAAATTCAATATTTTACTTTAGAATCAAAATAAATTCAAAAGTATCTTAGAATGAATTAGTTTAAAATTGATTAGTTTTTTTGAACAAATGGGTTACTCGTTTGAAATAAGTAATTAACTAAACCTTATTTATTAAGCTACAAACCTCAGCCGGAACAAAAACGTCAATAATCATTTTTGTTCGCTTATTATATTCCATTATTTTCCAAAATGGTTTTGAGGCATCTTTAATGGCTATCATTTTTCGAGATTCAACAACTTTGATAAATTTATTCTCTTTATCTAAAAATGTGTTTGCTTCGCCATATTTTCGTTTATACAACTCGAATAATACATCAAGTTTATCAACAAAATATGGGTCATCCTCTTCAGTAATATAATTTTTTAAAGTGATTTTATATTCACAATCATAATATATTACATCGTACTTTGTAGAACCAATTTTTATAAAATCATTTTTATCTTTAATATTAATTTCTGTTACTTTAAAGCTTATACCTGTGTCAACTGCTAATTCGGTATATAAGTGATAATATAGTTTTTCGGGATAATAATCAAATAATTTTGGATAAATAAAAGTTGTTACACTTTCGAAATCGCCACTTTTTAATAAATTAAAATATTCATCTAATAATTGATTAAGAGCCGCATCTTTATTAGGCTGAGTGAAGCTAAACAAACTAACTGTAACGAACAAAAAGAATACTAAAAATAATTTTTTTAATATATTCATTTGAATGTCAACCTTAAATGGTTTTCAGTACAAATATAATAACAATTAAAATAAAAAAAAAATGTTTGAACTAATCGCAAATTTTTAATTTACATGTAGGCAACAAGCATATCAGTTTGAAAAAGGCAAATTTATTTTGAAATAACATTTCGACAATGCTCAATGCACCGCAAATTTCAATCTTCAAAAATCAAATAAATCTCAAATTACATTTTGGCAAACTCAATGCATCGCAATTGTTTAATATTCAAACGATTTTGAAAATTGGATTTTATTTGACATTTGTTTTTTGTTTTTTGGAGTTTCCTTACTAACACTATTTATTTAATTGGTTGAATCTTAAAACCCAATTCCTAAATCCTAAATTAATTTTCCTACTTTTGCATAAAAATTCGTTAATGTCCAAAAAGCTGTATTTAGAAACTTATGGTTGCCAGATGAATGTGGTTGACAGTGAAGTAGTAGTTTCAATTTTAAATAAAGAAGGAATTTTCCTGACAGATACTCTTGATAATGCTGATATTGTATTAGTTAACACATGTTCGGTTCGTGAAAATGCCGAACAACGAATTCGAGGTCGTTTACAGGTTTTTAATCAGTATAAAAAGAAAAAGAAAAGCATTATAATTGGCGTAATTGGCTGTATGGCAGAACGTCTGAAAGAAAAACTTCTGGAAGAAGAAAAAATGGTTGATTTGGTTGTTGGACCCGATTCGTACCGAGATTTGCCAAAATTAATTCAATCGTCAGAAACCGGACAAAAACAAATTAACGTATTGCTTTCTGTTGAAGAAACTTATGCCGATATTAGCCCGGTACGTTACGACAGCAAAGGAGTTTCAGCATTTGTATCAATAACAAGGGGTTGCGACAATATGTGTACTTATTGCATTGTCCCATTTACCAGAGGCAGAGAACGGAGCCGTAATCCAGAAACAATTCTCAAAGAATGTAAAGAATTATCAGCATCAGGATATAAAGAAGTTACACTGCTTGGTCAAAACGTTGATTCATATATTTGGAACGAAAACGAAACTCAAATTAGTTTTGCAGAATTATTAGAAAAAGTAGCGATTTCAAGTTCTGATTTAAGAATTAGATTTGCAACATCGCATCCAAGCGATATGTCTGATGATGTGTTGCATATAATGGCAAAATATGATAATATCTGCAAAAGTATTCATTTGCCGGGACAATCAGGAAGTAACAACATGCTAAAGCTGATGAAACGCGGTTACACCAGAGAATGGTACATGGACAGAATTAGTGCAATTCGCAGAATATTACCCGATTGCACAATTTCAACAGATATTATTGCCGGGTTTTGCAACGAAACCGAACAAGACCATCTGGATACTCTTTCGCTTATGGAGTGGGCAAAGTTTGATTTTGCATTTATGTTTAAATATTCTGTTCGTCCAAATACTTATGCCTCAAAAAAACTCGAAGATAATGTTCCTGAAGAAGTTAAATCAAAAAGATTAACTGAAATAATTGAATTGCAACGAGAACTTTCAAAAAAGAACAAGCATAAAGATATTGGAAAAGTTTTCGAGGTTTTGGTAGAAGGGTTTTCAAAAAAATCTGACGAAAATATGTATGGTCGAAATTCACAAAATAATGTTGTAATTTTTCCTGCCAAAAACCTTGAAATTGGAGCAAAAGTTAATGTAAAAATTTTTAGATGTACCTCTTCTACGATATTTGGAGAAATTGTTTAAAATATCCTGAATTTTTGCTCTAACTTCCTTTTAAACTTGCAATTGAAAGGATAACTCCAAGTGCAATTCCTAATAAAGCAGCAAACAAAACCTGAAATTCTGAAGGAAGCAAAAACGTAATTGTATGAGCCGGAATCCAAAAAAATGGAATTGTCTTTTTGAAAACAAAATTCCACTGAACGTCCCAATTCATATTTACCATAATTTTTCCAAATTTAATTGGTTTAAATAAGCCCGAAATTGTGCCGCCATTGCTAATAATGTGTGTGTCTGTAATTTTATGCAAAGTCATCATTACAGGTGCGTAAATAAGATTAATTGTTGCACTAATTGTGAACGCACCCAAAAGTTTAGTTGCAGAAAAATCGCCTTTCATTGATTCGACAATTCCCGAAACACCCATATATTCGAGAAACATCGGTGCTCCTTTTCCGAAAATAACAAATGCAAGTTTTATTGTAAGTCCCAGAAATCCCCAAACAATTGCTCTTGGAATTAATCCAAATCCTTTCTGATTATAAACACCATTTTTGATTCGCAAACCTATTGATTCGCCCATTGTGGCTAATATTGCAAACTTTACAAAACTCATGAACATTCCATGCTCTTTGTTGAACAAATCGTAGTAATAATATACTGTTTCGCTAACAAAAAATGGTAAAAACAACAGAATGCAAAATATGATAAATATCAGGTCTTGTTTTTTCATTTTATGTTATTGATGTTATGCAAACTTTCTAAGTTTGAATTACATAAAAGTAATGAACTTTTCTAATTTTCAAAAATTATTTTTTTTACTGTGTATTAAGTCCCACCTTTGGTTTCTTTATCTTTTTTATAAATTCGCATTAAATTTAATCTTAATAACTTTTGTTACACATAATATTAAGCCAAAAATTTTCAAGAAATATTATTAATTTTTTTTGCTTCAACTAAGATTTGTTTCAAGCAAAACGATGCACTGAATCTGACAAAGTACTTCGCAATGTTTCTAATGTTTAAAAAATCTTTAATGATAAACAAATGACTGAAAAAGAACAACTAGCATACGATAAAGAACATATTTGGCATCCATACACATCGATGGTTAATCCGTTGCATTGCTATTTAGTAAAAAGTGCAAAAGGAGTTACAATTGAGCTTAACGATGGACGAAAATTAATTGATGGAATGTCGAGCTGGTGGTCGGCAATTCACGGTTACAACCATCCGGAACTGAACAAAGCAGCGACAAATCAACTTAATAAAATGTCGCATGTAATGTTTGGAGGTTTAACTCACGAACCTGCTATTGAGCTTTCAAAAAAACTTATTGAAATAACTCCAAAATCATTACAGAAAATATTTTTCAGCGATTCCGGCTCTGTGGCAGTTGAAGTTGCTATGAAAATGGCTTTACAATTCTGGCACAGCAATGGGCTTAAAAACAAAAATAAATTTGCAACGGTTAGTTCTGGTTATCATGGTGATACATGGAATGCAATGTCGGTTTGTGATCCTGTAACAGGAATGCACTCAATTTTTAATGATGTTTTAAATATTCAGTTTTTTGCTCCTTCACCAAAAGTTTGTTTTAACGAAAAATGGGACAATTCTGATTTTGTTGAAATGAAAAATTTATTGGAACAAAATCAATCTAAAATTGCTGCAGTAATTTTAGAACCCATTGTACAAGGAGCTGGAGGAATGCGATTCTATAACCCACAATATTTACGCTTATTAAAAAATTTATGCAATAAACTTGACATTCTTCTGATATATGATGAAATAGCAACTGGATTTGGACGCACAGGAAAGCTATTTGCTTGCGAACATTCAGACACTGAGCCAGATATAATGTGCTTAGGAAAAGCACTAACAGGAGGCTATATGTCTTTAGCCGTTACACTTACAACAAATAAAGTTGCAGAAACAATTAGTAATGGGAATCCTGCTATTTTCATGCACGGACCAACATTTATGGGAAATCCTCTAGCCTGTTCTATAGCAAATAAAAACATTGAATTATTATTTTCAACTAACTGGGAATATAACGTTAAAAGAATTGAAAAGCATTTCATAGAAACCTTGTTTTCATTAAAATCAAATCATAATATTAAAGATGTTAGAGTTTTAGGAGCAATTGGAGTTGTTGAGATGAACAAAAATGTAGATGTTGAAAAAATTCAAAAACAATTTGTAGATGAAGGTATTTGGGTTCGACCATTTGGCAAATTAATTTATTTGATGCCGCCATATATAATTTCTGACAAAGAATTGGCTTTTTTAACCAATGCATTATTAAAAGTTTTACATTTATATAATACTTGAAAGTTTGCATATTATAGCACTTCAAAATTCAAAATTCGTTGTTAAAAAGCGATGCACTGCGATGCACTGCGATGCACTGAGCTTTTATCGAAGTGTTTATTAAAATTGTTGAAAAATTGAATTTTCTGAAACCAGTTTGAACTTACTTCTTCCATAATTAACATCACATATTATCATATAAATCGCTCCAAATCAATTTCTTCCCAAATCCCAAATTATTATCAGTCATTTTGATATAATTCAGGTCTAATTTCCAAAGTGTAGTTTCAACAAGAACGGCGTAAGGAAATCTTTTCAGGTAAACAGATTTAACTTTACCAAAGTCTTGCTCATACGGTTTTGAAACAATTCCTTTAAACTGTATTCCCTGAATTTTTCCGACTATTTTGGTTTCCATTACAATTCCGCCTGAAACATTAGGATTTTTCTGAAAATCCATGGCATGTTTGGTTTTTAAATCGGAAGAAAAAATCAGAGTATTGCTATCTTTCATGTATGCATAAAAACAATGGGCAGTCCAAAGTTCATTGTTAACGCAGGTTGACAAAGTCATTACATGATGTTTTTTTATAAATTTTATAATTCTATCTTCGGGTAAATTCATTTTTCAAATTTTTATTTTGTAATTTTAGAAAAAATATAATTTAATGAAGATTAATTTGATATATATTTTTCTTTTATCTCTATTATTATCTTATGGACAAATTTGTCTTTTTGGACAAGTCAATGAATCAAAAACACACAATAATTCAGGCAATTACAATTTAAAATCAGCACAAATTGAATACAATTATGATATGAAATTTCAAAGACTGAATTTTATTGTAAATCCAGCTTTTCGATTTATTGAAGGAAATGCAACAATTTATTATAAAACTACACAACAAATTGACACATTAGTACTTGACTTATTTGATAGCTTGAAAGTTGATTCTGTAAAGAAAAATCAATTACTTAATTTTAGTCATTCAAATAATTTATTGAAAATTAAAACCTCAAGTACAGTAAATATTATTGATTCGTTAACAATATATTATTCTGGAGTTCCTTCAGATTTTGATTATTTTTTTCAGGGAGTTCACAGCGACACAAACTCAACATCAATAATTTCGTCATTTTCTGAACCTTACGGAACTTATAGTTGGATGCCCTGCAAACAAGATTTAACTGATAAAATTGATTCTGTAGAAATTATTATAACCTCACCTAGTGGATATATTACTGCTTCAAATGGAGTTCTTATTTCTGATGTAAATAATGGGATTACAAATATTTCGCATTGGAAACACCGACATCCTATTGATTATTATTTGATTGGTTTCTCAACGACAAATTATCAGGTTAATAATTCTAAAATTGGACTAAGTAATGGCGATTCAATCTTAATTGTTAATTACTTATATCCAGAGAGTTACAGTGTTGAAGTGGCAAAAATTTCTGATTTTCAAAACGTATTTCAGTTTTTTTACGATTACGCAGGTGAATATCCTTATAAAAACGAAAAATACGGTCATGCTCAATGGAGCCGTGGAGGTGGAATGGAACACCAAACAATGGGTTTTATGGAAAATCTTAAATTTAGTCTTGTTGCACATGAACTTTCACATCAATGGTTCGGTGATTATATTACTTGTGGAAGCTGGAAAGATATTTGGCTAAACGAAGGATTTGCAACATTTTACACATACTATATTGAAAAATTTTTTCATAATGGATATTGGTTTAAATTATTATTAAAAGGTGATAGTGAATATGTTTGCAGCATACCTGACGGCTCGGTTTATTGCAATGATACAACTTCTGTTTCAAGAATTTTTTCACGCAGATTAACATATTGTAAAGGTGGTTTAGTCTTAAATTCATTAAGATGGGAAATAGGTGATTCTGCATTTTTCGGTGCAATAAAAAATTACGTAAAAGACTCATTATTAATAAACAATATCGCAGAAACTGATGATATTAAAAAACATTTTGAACAATCGGCAGATACTTCACTAACCGAATTTTTTAACGATTGGATTTATGGCGAAGGTTATCCAATATATAATTTAGTTTGGGAACACGACAGTTTGAACAACTTACTTATTCAAGTTAATCAAACCACATCTCATTCATCAGTAAATTTTTATGAAATGCACTTGCCAATTCATGTATATGGAAACAATACAGATACAGTTTTACGACTTCACAATACTTTTGATGAACAAATATTTTCAATTCCAGTTAATTTTGTAGTTGACAGTATTAAATTTAACGAAGATTATGAGATTATAACCAAAGATATCAACATATTACAAAATATAAATAAGGTTTTCGATTACGAACAAATTAAAATTTATCCAAGTCCTTCAAAAAATATTTTAACAATTGAAATTTTCAGAAATATCGTTGAAGATTTAAAACTAAAAATAGTAAATATAAATGGGTCAACTGTTTATGAAAATAAAATAAAATCTAACAAGCTACAATTAGATGTATCAGGTTTTGCAAAAGGAATTTATTTTATTCAATTAAATGGCACGAAAATAAATAAAATCCGAAAGTTTGAAGTTCAGTAAAAACGATATTTTTATTAAAAACTTTAGCAATACTGAAAAAATAAGTAGTTTGGTCGCAAAATCTATAATTAATGTTTTTTGAGTTAAGCAAAACAGATACAAAAACTAAAGCAAGAGCTGGAAAAATAACTACTTCGCATGGCGAAATTACAACGCCTATTTTCATGCCCGTTGGTACAGTTGGCTCTGTTAAAGGAGTTCATCAGCGTGAATTAAATAATGATATCAACGCTCAAATAATTTTAGGAAATACTTACCATTTATATTTAAGACCCGGTTTAGATGTTATCGAAAGCGCCGGGGGGCTTCACAAATTTATGAATTGGGAAAAGCCAATTTTAACCGATAGTGGTGGATATCAGGTTTTTTCGCTTTCGGCAAATCGAAAACTTACCGAAGAAGGAGCAACTTTTCGCTCTCATATAGATGGTTCTAAGCATTTTTTCACACCCGAATCTGTTGTTGATATTCAGCGAATTATTGGTTCAGATATAATGATGGCGTTTGATGAATGCACAACCTATCCTTGCGATTATAATTTTGCTGAAAAATCAATGCAACTAACTCATAAATGGCTCGATAGAGGTTACAAATATTTTCAGAATACTGAACCAAAATACGGAAACAAACAAACTTTTTTCCCAATAGTTCAGGGAAGCACTTCTATTGATTTACGCAAGAAATCGGCAGAAACAATAGCATCATATAACGCTGAAGGTAATGCAATTGGCGGACTATCTGTAGGCGAACCTGCCGAAAAAATGTACGAAATGATTGAAGTGGTTAACAATATTTTACCACACGATAAGCCACGATATTTAATGGGAGTTGGTACACCAGCAAATATTCTTGAAGGAATTTCGTTAGGTATTGATATGTTCGATTGTGTAATGCCCACTCGTAATGGACGAAATGGAATGCTTTTTACAAAAAACGGCATAATAAATATCAAAAACGAAAAATGGAAAAAAGATTTTAGTCCGCTTGAAGATGAGCCAATTACTTATGTAGATTCGCAATATTCAAAAGCATATTTAAGACATTTAATGGTTTCAAATGAATTATTAGCTCTTACAATTGCCAGTATTCATAATTTAGGCTTTTATTTGTGGCTTGTAAGCGAGGCAAGAAATAAAATTTTAGAAGGAACGTTTAGTGAATGGAAAAATAATATGATGATTAAAGTAACAAATAGATTGTAAATTTAGGATTTTAGATTTACGATTTTAGATTTAGGATTAACTACGAAGAAACAATTTAACAATGTAACCATAACATCAAGCTTGAAACCTCAAACATTTTTTAACTTCAAACAACAATTTGAAACAAACACATGAAAATTCTTGATTACTATATTATTAAAAAATTTCTCGGCACCTACTTTTATTCAATTGTGCTGATAATTTCAGTTGCAATTGTATTTGATATTTCAGAAAAACTAGACGATTTTATTGACAAACAAGCACCTATTAAAGAAATTGTTTTCGATTATTATTTAAACTTCATTCCATATTTTACCAATCTTTTTAGTTATTTATTTACATTTATTTCGGTAATTTTTGTAACATCCAAGATGGCATCTGATACAGAAATAATTGCCATATTAAATAGCGGAGTCAGCTTCAATCGCTTTTTACGACCTTATTTTATATCTGCGTTAGTAATTGCTTCACTTAATTATACTTTAGGAAATTTTATTATTCCGCCGGCAAGTAAAGTAAAACTTGCTTTTGAAGAAAAATATTTACGAAATCCTATACGTTACTCTGATAGAAATTTACATAAACAAATTGAACCGAATGTTTTTATTTATTTAGATAATTACAATAATATGGAAAATGTTGGTTCTAAATTCGCAATAGAAAAATTTGAAAACAAACAACTTATATCTAAACTTAATGCAGAACTAATAAAGTGGGATTCAATTAAAAATAACTGGAGTATAATAAATTATAGAATACGAAACATTAATTCTGAATTTGTAGAAGAATTTAAAACTGGTAGTCAAATAGACACATCAATCAATTTACATCCTTCCGAATTTGCACTACGAGACAATGTTGTAGAATCAATGAATTTATTTCAACTTGATAAATTCATCGAAGATCAACAAATGAAAGGAGCTGAGGATATTGAAGTATTTTTAATCGAAAAATACAGTCGTTTAGCATCACCTTTTGCTACATTTATATTAACTCTCATTGGAGTTTCCATTGCATCGCGAAAAGTTAAAGGTGGAATCGGATTTCATATAGGGTTAGGATTTTTATTTAGCTTTTCATATATACTGTTTATGCAAATTTCCGTAACTTTTTCTGTAGAAGGCTCTATGAATCCTATGCTGGCTGTGTGGATTCCGAATATAATATTCACAATTATTGCCTTAATTTTATATAGATTATCGCCAAAATAAACTATTTTATTAACAAATTGTTAATATCATTAAGCTGGTTTATAAGTAATTATTTTAATTTGTGGCATATTAACAGCAGTTTCAAAAGGTCGTCTATCATGTTTTAATAATATTGATATTAACTTTACCCGTTTTTTCGCATTTTCTAATAAAATAGATTTAATATGTCTTTAAAACGAAAAATTCTTGAATTAAAAAAGAAAAGAGAACAAGTTCTCTTAGGCGGTGGTGAAAAGGCTATTGAGAAGCAGGTAGCTATGGGCAAAATGACTGCTCGTGATAGAGTTTTAGCCATTTTAGATAAAGATTCATTTCATGAGTGGGACCTATTTGTAGAACACGATGCTCGTGATTTTGATATGGATAAAAAAGTACTTCATGGAGATGGAGTAATTATAGGAACTGGAACAGTTTATGGAGCTCCTATATGTGTTTATGCACAAGATTTTACAGTTGCAGGAGGTTCACTTGGATATATGCACGCTCGAAAAATTACAAAAATAATGGATCATGCAATGAAACTGCGAGTTCCAATAATTGGAATTAACGATTCGGGTGGTGCAAGAATTCAGGAAGGAGTCAATTCTCTGGCTGGATATGGCGAAATTTTCTTCCGAAATACACAAGCTTCTGGTGTAATTCCTCAAATTTCTGTAATTTTAGGACCCTGTGCCGGTGGAGCAGTTTATTCTCCTGCATTAACCGACTTTGTATTCATGGTTGACAATATTTCTAAAATGTTTATTACTGGTCCTGAAGTTATTAAGACTGTACTTGGAGAAGATATTTCGATGGAAGATTTGGGTGGTGCAAGAGTTCATAGTGAAATTACAGGAAATGCTCACTTCTTTGCCACTAGCGAAAAAGAATGTTTTGAGCAAATAAAAAAATTAATAACATTTATACCTTGGAATAACGGTCGAAAAGCATTGCCTTTTCCTCCAAAAAAACCAAAATCCAAATTTAAAATAGACTCAATAGTTCCGGGAGATGCAAAGCAACCTTACGATATCAGAGATGTTGTAAGAGCAGTAGTAGATGATTCTGATTTTTTCGAAATTCAAGAATATTGGGCAGCTAATATAGTCATTGGATTTGGTCGTTTGAATGGCGAAACAGTTGGTTTTATATGTAATCAACCGATGGTTTTAGCTGGAGTTTTAGACGTTGATTCTTCCGATAAAGCAGCACGTTTTATTCGATATTGCGATTCTTTTTCAATACCAATTGTAACTTTGGTTGACCTACCGGGTTATCTTCCGGGTGTTGACCAAGAACATGCAGGCGTAATCAGGCATGGAGCTAAAATGCTTTATGCTTATAGTGAAGCAACAGTTCCAAAAATTACATTAATTATTCGCAAAGCTTATGGTGGAGGCTATATTGCAATGGGTTCAAGACATTTAAGAGCCGATTTCGTTTATGCTTGGCCCGGAGCCGAAATTGCTGTAATGGGACCCGATGGAGCTGCAAATATTATTTTCAAAAAAGAAATATCTGAAGCCGAAGACCCCGAAAAAATGCGAAAACTTAAAGTAAAAGAATATAAAGAAAAATTTGCAAATCCTTATGTAGCAGCTGCAAAAGGATATATTGACACTGTAATCGAACCTAACGAAACTAGAAATGTTTTACTTCATGCAATTGAAGTTTCTAAAGATAAAACTGTTTATACTCCTAACAAAAAGCATGGAATACCTCCATTTTAATCTTTATTAATTTTTTAATAAAGAAATTTAGTAGTTCAAAACAATTAATTTACTTATTATGGAACACAAAGTATCATTAAAAACATTATCAGTAGAAGGAATAAAATATCGTACTCTTTTTACTAAAAAATTTGAAAATCGAAAAACTTGGGAAGAACCCGATGATAGAAAAATTCAATCATATATTCCTGGAACAATTATAAAAGTTTATGTTCAAGCAGGACAGCAAGTTAAAGCTGGAGAGGATTTGATTATTCTTGAAGCAATGAAAATGAAAAATCACATTTCAATACCATTTGACGCTATAATTAAAAGCATTAATGTAATTGAAGGACAAAGTATTGCAAAAGATTATTGCTTACTGGAACTTGAATAAGGGAGGTTTATAAGTTGAGGGTTCAAAAGTTGAAGAGTTTATTGTGTTACACGTTTTAGGCTATGTGAAAATCTATGTAACTATGTGCCTATGTGGTTAATCTGTCTTCAATATGCTTAGTTAAATTAACCCACATTGCAGTTACTCATCCGTAATCTTTTGATAATAAGAATTTTTAATTTTTAAAATTTCAACAGGGGGGACTACAGATTTTTTTCTGAAGAATGGCACATATTTATATTTTTAACGGTCGAATAAATCCTAATTTTTATCCTAATTATGACTTAAAAGTAGGTTTAGCAAATAATTCAATTTATATTAACCCATCTACAAAGCCATATTCTGAATTGATAGTAATGGTAATTGATTTAAAAGAAATGGAGGTTGTTTATTATGATAGAAATAAATCTTCAAATATAGATCCACGGCTTCCAAATCAAATTAAGCAAATGACAATGAGCTTATTAAGACCGATATATTATAAGTAATAAATCTGCATAGCCCGTAAGCGGAACTTCTTACGATGGCACAACTGCCGATTGGTCTTTACAAGTAGGTTCACCTTGCATAAATGCCGGAACACCCGATACAACAGGGCTTAATTTGCCAATAACAGATATTGCAGGGAATCCAAGAGTAAGCAATGGAAGAATTGATATTGGAGCTTACGAAAATTTAGGAACTTCTATTAATAAAACAATAATAAATAACTCAATAGCTATTTATCCAAATCCCAACAACGGCAACTTTATTTTAGATATTGAAAACGCTGACAATAAAGCAATATCACTACATATTTACGATATTTCGGGACGAAATGTTTTTAATGAAAATTTTGAAAACAAGGCAGTTTTTAAAAAAAATATAAATGTTTCAAGCCTGGAAAGTGGAATTTATTTAGTGAAAATTTCGGATGGAAATATTGTTAATCATAAAAACATTGTTATTTCTAAATAACTTTGAGTTAAAATAAAAAAATTAAATCTGCTGATATTAAGACTGTTTACGTCAACCCTAGATATTATTGATATTGCTTATATGTTTTAATAACATCAAACTAAAACGATGTTTTTAATCAAAAAAATGTAACTAGTTATTCTGTACAACAAAAATTATCTATCTTTGATGTTCGACTTTTTTTAACTTTAAATATCTAATTATGAGAAAAAATTTACTTTCGATTTTAATTTTAGTTTTTGTTGCATTTTCTATTAATGCTCAAATAATAACAAACGGTGGCTTTGAAGATTGGACAGGAGCTAATCCTGCCGGTTGGGGTGGGTCAAAATCACAACTTAGCAGTACACTGATTACAGTTACTAAAATTACAACAGGTGCACATGGTGGCACAAATGCTTGTGGGCTTAAAAATAACAATACAAGCGCTCACAAACGCTTTACTACAACTGCAACAAATATTACTGAGGGAACTGATTACGTTCTTACTTTCTGGGTTAAAGGAACAGGTCAAATTAGAACTAGTATTTTTACTGGGAATTTAGACGGAGGAAGTTTTGGTTATTTAGATTATGGTGCTTATATAAGTGTTACTTCTGATTGGACACAAATAACACGTACCTTAACAGCTGATACAACTAATAGTAATGCAGAGTTTATTATTGATTTAGGTTCATCGGCTGATATTGTAATAGATGACGTTGAAGTTACTGGAGGAACACTTAGTAACCAAGCAAATATTACAAGTTTTACAATTCCAGAACAATTTGCAAATGCAACTATTGATACTACTGCAAAAACAGTTACTTTAGAAGTAATTAACGGAACAAGCTTAACAGCGTTAGTTCCAACCATTACAACTTCTGGAGGTGCTACAATAAGCCCTGCATCTGGAATTTCTCAAGATTTTACAAACGCTGTAACTTATACAGTTACTGCTCAAGATGGAACTACTTCAAAAATATGGACAGCCACAGTAACTGCAAGTTCAGCTTTAAGTTCTGCTGCCGAGATTACAGGATTTTCTTTATCAGAGCAAGTTTCTTCACCTACAATTAATTCAACTAATGGAACAATTGCAGTTACAGTTGGAACTGGTACTTCACTAACAGCATTAACTCCAACAATTACATTGTCTGCTGCTGCATCTGTTAGTCCGGCTTCGGGAGCTGTACAAGATTTTACAAACCCTGTTACATACATTGTTACAGCTCAAAATGGAACAACTACAAAGAATTGGTCAGTAACTGTATCAATATTACAAACTACGCCAATTTATGATATACAATATACTGCCGACCCTTCCGGAAATTCTCCAGTAATGAATACGACTGTAACAACATCAGGAATTGTTTCGGCAGTTGTTCCTACTAAAGGCTATTATTTACAAGATGGTGATGGTGCATGGAAGGGAATATATGTTTACGATCCAACAAATGCAGCAACTGCTTCTGTTGGAGACAATGTTACAATTACCGGTACGGTTGTAGAATTTAATGGGATGACTGAATTTTCACCTGTTAACAGTTACATAAAAAATTCATCGGGAAATGCTATAAATCCTACAGTAGTATCAACTGGTGATGCAGCAACTAAAGAAGATTACGAAGGTTGTTTTATTAAAGTTGAATATGCTAATTGTACTTCTGCAAATTCAGGAGGAACATGGAAGGTAAATGATGGTTCTGGATTATTGTTCATTTATAAAGGCATTTACGATTACACTAGTGCAGTAGTTGGAACTTTATACGATGTTACAGGGGTAATGACATATTATTCAATAAGTTCTATTTTTGAATTATTACCACGTCAGGCAAGTGATGTTTCTGTTGCAGTTTTAAATACTGAAGCTAATATTGTTTCTTTTAGTTTAGCCGAACAAACTGGTGCTGCTGTTATTAATACAGTTGCAAATACTGTGAATTTAGAAGTTTATACAGGAACTTCATTAACAGCATTAGTTCCTACTATCACTCTTTCTACTGGAGCTACAATAAGTCCATTAAGTGGAGTTGCTCAAGATTTTACAAGTGCAATACAATATACTGTAACAGCTCAAAATACTTCTTTTACAAAAATATGGACAGTTACAGTTACAGTTGCAACAAATACACAAAGCAACCAAGCAGAAATATTAACATTTGCATTCCCATCTGATAAACAAGCCGGAACTTCTGTAATAAATTCTACTGCCGGAACAGTAACTATTAATGTTTTTCCAGATGTTGACAGAACAAGTTTAATTCCTACAATTACTACATCTGTACTCTCACAGGGTGTAGCACCTGCCAGTGGAGTAGCACAAAATTTTACAAATCCTGTAACATATACTGTAACTGCACAAGACGGTACTACAAAAATTTGGACAGTTACTGTTACAAATCAAACAATAACCCCTATTTATGATATTCAATATACTACAGATGTTTCAGGAAATTCTCCAAAAAATAATCAAATTGTTACAGTTAAAGGTATTGTTACAGCAGCACACGATAATTTAGACTATTACATTCAAGATGCTAGTGGTGCATGGAATGGAATAAATGTGATTCAGGATAATGCCGGTTTTTCAATTGGCGACAGTGTTTTTGTAACCGGATTAGTTTTTGAAAATTTTAAATATACTGCTATTAAAAACGTTACAAGTTCTAAACTATTAAGTACATTAAAAGATTTTTCAACAACATATTTAACAATTGCAGAAGCTGATTCGGAAGCTTATGAGGGTGTGTTAGTTACTATTTTTGCAGCTAAGTGTTACAGAACTCCAAAATATGGTGATTGGTCATTATATAACGGGAAAGATTCTATACTTGTTGAGGATGTAATTTATTCAGAATCTGACGTTGTTGAGGTTGGAAAATATTATCAAATCACAGGTGTTCAAATGTTTTCGTATAATATCTATAGTATTTACCCTCGTGGTGCTTCCGATATTGTATTTGTAGAAGGAATTGAAGATTTGAATAATAAAAACGATATACAAATTTATCCAAACCCTGCAACTAATAAGTTAAATGTTAAAATAGAAGTTGATGTTCAAAGCATTACTTTATATAATATTTTAGGAGCTAAGGTTATGAAAGTTAATCCCGAAAATTCAGGTTTAATAGAATTAGATTTAAGTTCCTTAGAAAAAGGTATTTATTTAATGAATATTCAAACAGACAAGTTTTCGCAAACAGTAAAATTTGTTAAACAATAATTTAATTAGATGCAGATTTGTTAAGATTTTTATGTAAAAAATTGCATACGTCGATGTTAATCAGCGACTAATAAAATATTCAATATAAAAAGAAAGCTGACATTTGTCAGCTTTTTTATTTTCACAAATTTGAAATTTAAACATTAAAAACATCCTTCAATACTTTGTATGAAACAATATCTTTTATTGTATTAAAATGAATTTTATAATACTCAATTATACCTTCGAGTATTTCAGTCTTAAAACGTATTTTAAATTCCTCATTTTCAATATTATTTAAACTATATGATGATATTTTATAAAATTCAGAAGAAACTTCTTTATTGAAATAACTCGAATGTAGAGGTAAGTGGTCTGTATAAGAACCTTCTGTAAAATCGAAATAACAATATTTTTCAGAATAATTATCAAGTGGCTCAAATCCAAGATGTTTTGATAATTCTATGAGAAATATATGGTGAAAAAAAGAAACATTCACATTGAGCTTATCGAAAAAAATTAAAGAGTCTTTAATAAAATTGAATAATTCTGAATTTCCTGATTCTTCGTTTAATGTCTTTGAAAAAATTTCGGACAAAAAAAATATTATCGCCGATTTATTAACATCGAAAGGTATTGTTTGATAATTATAATAAGGTTTAGCATCCTTAATTCTTTGAATAGTATTACGAGCTTTATTAGAAATATCCAACTCAAGTATTGATGCGTTTTGAAAATTTACAATTCGTAATCCGCATTTTTTTTTTGAAGGAAAATTTGCAATAAATGGCATTCGCCCATACTTCTCTGTATAAATATTTATGATGCGACTATTATCAGCATATTTAACATTATGCAAAACAATACCTAAGGTTTTCTCAAGCATCGTAAAATCAGTTAATAAACAATATCTTGCTTACGTTCTTTTTAGAACCATCTTTGTTTGAAGAAAATACAAGATAAATCCCTGTACTTACTTTTCTTCCTTCAAAATTTTTTCCATTCCAGATAGCCTGCCCTCCTTCAGAATTTGTTTCATAAACAAGATTTCCACTTATATCTGTAATTTTTACATTAGAATATGCAACAAGCCCCGTGATAGTTATAAGTCCTGCATAATTTTCACGTACAGGATTTGGAAACACATAAACTTGTTCATTATTTTCAGAACCATCTGTTGCTGTACCACGAAATGATATTATTCCTTTGTCTGTGCCAAAAGATACTTCACCGGTAATTCCATCAATAGCAATAGATGTTATATTATTTGATAATAAAGGGCTATTGTCGGCAGTAAAATGATGAATTTCTTTTATTCCATCCGGAGAAATTAAAAACGCACCTGACATTTCTGTACCTATCCATTTTTGATTAGCTCCATCTATAACTATAGCTGTAACTGTTTCATTTTCCAGCAAATAACTGGCTTGTCCTTCAACATTGCTAGGAATAATTATGCGTTGTGCATAAAAATTCTGTTCTGCAAATACATTTTCAGGATTATAATATACAACTATACCTTTATTTGTCCCAACCCATATCTGACCTTCTTCATCTTCTGCAATAGAAAATATATCGTTAGTTATAATTTGATTGTTTTCATCAAGTATTTGTATTTTTTTAGTATTATCATCTTCTATATTTTCAAATGTTCCTTTTTCATTAAATGCAAACAGACCAACTCCACGAGGAAGAATTGCCCATTTATCATTATTTTTGGTAACTATTATATCACCTATACTTGCAGTATTTATAAAATTATAATAGTCGAAACCATACCATTTATTTTCGGGAGTTTTAACAGATATTGCATTCGGAACATCACTATTTGTTACCCATAAATTATTTGATTCGTCAAAAGCGAGTCCATAAACACGCACTTGTTTATCCCATGATTCCAAATCTTGCAAAGAACTATTGTTTTCATTATACTGTTTTACAAAACTTTTATTATTAAACTCTAATAGTCCATAACCCCAAGAAGTTGCAAAAACCTGTGAAGGATTTGCAGGATTAACTATAACCTTAACAATATCTGATGTGTATGGCATTCCAGCTACATTTGATTGATTTAATGTTTGCCAGTTTTCGTCAATAAAAGTATGAAGTTCACCTTTATTACTTAGTTGAGTCCAGGAACCATTTTTACCCCCTGTTGCAGCCCATAAATTTTTACCTTCTACCGATATAGAAACTACTTTTTCGTTGTTTGGTCCGTTAGGAATAAATTTTTCAAACAAAGAGCCGGTCTTTTTAACAAGACCATTATTTCTATCGGCTATCCAAAGTTGATTATTTTCATCAATTATTACATGTTTTACATAAAGCGAATTTAAATTATATGTCCATATAGTTTCTATACTATTTAAATCGTTATCAAATATTTGAATATAATTTGAATTACAAATAATTAAATTTGTTAACCCTGAATATATTGCATTAACTGTATGTTGCAAATTGTCAAAATATGACCAATTATTACCATCAATCAAATAAATAGTGTCTTTGTTAGAGCCACTGCCTTTATAATTTGCATAAATAATATTTTTAAAAGAAGCAATAGTATTAAAAGAAGATTCAGAATTAGGAATAAATGATAACTTAGTCCAATTGTTATAATCTGAAAGATTTATACCGTTTATATAATCTCCTTTGTAAATTCCATTATTAGTAGCTGCATAAATATAACTTACATCAGAAGCTATTTCATTAATATTTAAATTTGTTCCTAACGAACCTATAAAATATGTTTCTTTGATTTCTTTTTTTTGAATGTCAAGTACAACTATTCCAAATGCAGTAGAAATATATGCATAACTATTTAAAAAATAAACATTATTAATGTTTTTATCACCCGAAATAAGACGCCTTTTAATATCAGAAATATTATAAATTGAATTATTTTTTACTAAGTCAATATTTCCATTCGAGTATCCTACAAAAAGCGTACTGCTCAATTTATCAAATCCGAGAGATGTTATTCCAATATCAGAAAGCCCCTGAACCTTAGTCAGTTTATTAATACTGTTATCGGATTTATTATAATAAAATATACCATTATCTGTTGAACAATAAATCATATTATTTCCTTCGGCAACACGATTTGTATTTGTATAGGGCATGTGGTCTCGCCATTGACCTACTGCTATTTGCGAAAAAGAGCAATTTATATTTACAAATAAAATTATAAGAAGCTTAGTGAGAAAAGGTTTCATGAATATAAATTTAGATATTTCAATTTTGACTTTCTGTATGTTTCAGCAGATATAACTTAGAAATTGTAAAATTATTATTTGTTAGCTATTTTTCAATACAATTAAGATAGAAATTAAGATTTTATCAATATTTATTTATGGCTACAAATATCGCTAATTTAAAGAATAAAAAAAAGATAATAAATTATTGTGTGCAACAATTAATAGATATTTAGCACATTGAAATATAACAATTTAACAATTCAACATTTCTTTTTTTATTCCAAAATTCGTTATAATTAAACCCTTTATTATTTTTACATAAAATTTCATTGTTTAAAATGAGATAATTCTAAATTTTTAAATTCTAAATTACAGAATATGTACAGAACACATAATTGCGGAGAATTAAACATTTGTAATGTAAGGGAACAAGTTATTTTAAGTGGATGGGTTCAGCGAATCAGAGATAAAGGAGGTTTGATTTGGATAGACCTACGCGACAGATATGGAATTACTCAGTTAATGTTTGAAGAAGGTAAAACCAGCCGTGAAGTAATTTCTTTAGCAAAAAATATTGGACGTGAATACGTTATTCAAATTACCGGCGATGTAATTGAACGAATTTCTAAAAATCTAAAAATTCCAACCGGCGAAATTGAAATAAAAGTTACAGAATTAAACGTATTGAACATTTCGCAAACTCCTCCATTTACAATCGAAGACCATACCGATGGCGGCGATGAGTTACGTATGCAATACCGTTATCTCGATTTAAGAAGAAATGAAGTCAAACAAAATATCATTCTCCGCCATAAAATGTCTATTGAAACACGCAATTACCTTAACACTGCCGGTTTTATTGATATTGAAACTCCTGTTTTGATAAAATCAACTCCCGAAGGAGCTAGAGATTTTGTAGTTCCATCAAGAATGAATCAAGGCGAGTTTTATGCTTTGCCTCAATCGCCGCAAACATTTAAACAACTTCTGATGGTGGCAGGATTCGATAAATATTACCAGATAGTAAAATGTTTCAGAGATGAAGATTTAAGAGCCGACCGTCAACCCGAATTTACTCAAATCGACTGCGAAATGTCTTTTGTTCATCAAGACGATATTTTAGAAACTTTCGAAGGACTTATAAAACACCTTTTTTATGCGATTAAAGATGTTAATATTAGCACTTTACCAAGAATAACTTACGCCGAAGCTATGAATAATTATGGTTGCGATAAACCAGATATTCGCTTCGAGATGAAGTTTGTTGAAATTAACGATATTGTAAAAGGAAAAGGCTTTAAAGTATTTGACGATGCTGAATATATTGCTGGTATTTGTGCCGAAAATTGTAGTGAATATACACGTAAACAACTCGACGAACTTACAGAATTTGTAAAAAAACCACAGATTGGTGCTTCTGGTTTAGTTTATGCAAGATATTCAGCTGATGGAACATTAAAATCTTCTGTTGACAAATTTTTTAATGCTGATGAACTAACAAAATGGGCAAATAAATTTGGCGCAAAACATGGCGATTTAATGCTAATTTTAGCCGGGAAAAAAGAAAAAACACAAAAAGCACTTTCCGAACTTCGACTTGAAATGGGAAACAGACTTGGATTAAGAAATCCTAATGTTTTTGCACCACTTTGGGTTATTGATTTTCCACTATTTGAATACAACGAAGAAGATGGCAGATATTATGCTAAACATCATCCATTTACATCACCAAAACCAGAACATATTGATATGCTCGAAACAAATCCGGCAGAAGTAATGGCAAATGCTTACGATATGGTTATTAATGGAGTTGAAGTTGGTGGCGGTTCTATAAGAATTTACGACAACGAATTACAGCAAAAAATGTTTAAAGCATTAGGTTTCACCAAAGAACAGGCAGAATATCAGTTTGGATTTTTGTTAAATGCTTTTAAATTTGGAGCTCCACCTCATGGCGGAATTGCTTTTGGTTTCGATAGGCTTTGTTCGTTATTCGGAGGTTCCGATTCAATTAGAGATTATATTGCTTTTCCAAAAAATAATTCAGGAAGGGATGTAATGATAGATTCTCCTTCGCTAATTTCAGAAGAGCAATTAAAAGAATTAAATATCAGTGTAATTGCTCCGAAAAAATAAAATTCTTACAGTTTAGGTTTATAAATATTTTGTCGTGTGATTCAAAATTTGCCAAACTTTTTTCGTAATGATATTTATTATTGCCACTTTTTGTTGCAATTCCAATTATTTATTTTTTACTCTTAAACTCCAAAACAACTGCTCCCAAGCACATTAAAATCAACAAAGCTGAACTTGTAAGCGATATTTTTTCACCAATTCCATAAGCCATTGGTTCAAACTTAAATTCTATTGTATGTTCTCCTACAGGAATTTTCATAGCTCTTAAAACATAATTTGCTCTGAAATGATTTACTGGTTTTCCATCTAAATAGGCATTCCAGCCTTTTCCACTATTATAGTAAATTTCTGAAAATGCTGTTAGCTGCTCAACAGAAGATTTAGACTTATACGTTAGATGATTTGGTTTATATTCTGATAAACTAATAGTTGCAGTGCTATCCATATTTTGTATAAATCCTTTAACTTCATTTTCAAATCTTTTATCAACTATAAGAGTTTCGATAGGATTAAATTTATCTAAAGCAACAATTTCGGAATCGGCATTTTCTACAAGTTTATAATTTTTAACAAACCAAGCATTTCCTAAAGCACCATAATTTCGTTGAACTACAGGAGCTTGGTCTTTCATTGGCACAATAAAATAACGAGTATTAAGCATATTCAAAACCGACATGTTGTTTTTAGAAATCTGACGTTCTATCAACTCCTGATAACGTTTCATTTTTGCACCATGATAACCGCCAATAGATTTATGAAAATACGAAGTACTTGCATCGTTAAATGTGCTAACCGAAAGATTTAAAACTCTGTAATTTGGGTCTTTATCTTGCAAAATTTGGTTGTCAGCCTGCGAAGGTTTAAAAGGAGTTGTAACATCTCTTTTTGCCATAAAATTATCGTTATTCAAATATCGCTTATTTACTGTCCACATATCGAGTAGGAGTAAAACCGAAAGAGCAATATAGACGTATTTTACAGATAATTTTTTGAAATAAAAAGCCAACATTGTTCCTGCAAAAATCAGCACAAATATTAACGAACGAAAAGCATCGGAAGTAAGCATCGATTTTCGGTCTTCTTTTACAGCATTTAAAAGAAAATCGGGCCACCCGCTAGAAGTTAGTTGAGCATCAACAACTGCACTAAAACTGAAAAACATTCCGGGCATAACAGCAAAAATCAAAAGAATTCCACCAACAGAAGCTATTGCAATTTTAAACGCTTTCATAAATCTGGCTTTGTCTTCAACAGATTCGATAAATTGTTTTAATGCCAAAATTCCGAGCAAAGGCATTGCAAATTCGGCAATAATCAAAATCATTGATACGCTTCTAAATTTATCGTAGCCAGGGAAATAATCAAGAAATAAATCGGTAAAAAACATAAAATTTTTGCCCCATCCGAGCAAAATTGAAAATATTGTAACCGTTAGCAACCACCACTTTATATGACCTTTTACATAGAAAAGCCCAAAAACGAATAAGAAAAATATTATTGCTCCGATATATACGGGTCCGGCAGTATATGGTTGGTCGCCCCAGTATAATGGAAGTTGTTTGGAAATTTCATCTGCATTTGGAATACCTTGTTCTTTTAAGGCTTTGTATGTTGCTGAATTTTTCCCTGCATCTCCCTGAGAAGATCCGCCCATGAAATTAGGAATTAAAAAAGTCCATGTTTCAGAAACGCCATAACTCCAAGCAGTTGCATAATCTTTATCAAGCCCTCCGGTTTTGTTATCTTTATCAGATGTTAGTTCCGATTTTCCACGCATCGACTCTTTGCCATATTCGTAAACCAGCCACAGGCTTGTAATATTTGTTGAAAATGCCAGTAATAAAGCAACCGCAACCATCGCAGAAGATTTTATAAAAGCCAAATATGCTTTTTCGATAATTGATTTATATAAAAAGAAAACACCAAAAACTAAAATAATCAACAAGGTATAATATGTTATCTGAAAGTGATTTGCCAATAATTGCAAAGCAAGAAATAATCCGGCGATTGATGCTCCTGCAATTATTTTTTTCCTGTATGCCAGAATTACTCCTCCAATTATTGGTGGCATGTAAGCAAGTGCTAAAGCTTTTGTATTATGCCCAGCAGCCTCAA
>MENC01000131.1:0-10683 GCA_001768155.1 Bacteroidetes bacterium GWA2_30_7 | reverse complement strand
TTGTCTTTAAAATCGGTAATTTCTTTCGACATTCCGTAGTACTGCATCATATCGTGCTGACTAATTTTTTTGCCTTCTAATAATGGGCTGAAATAGGCAAATGAAATAGCTATGAATACAATAATTGCCACTAAATGAGGCACGAGCATTTTAAATTTAAAATTTTGCATATATTTTAATTTTTAGGAATAAAATAAAAATCTTTATCAACTAATTTAATATCACTTTCGGAGATTGGAACTAATCTGTCGTTTTCAAGAACATTTACGCTATAGCCCATTTCTTTAAATAATCCGACTACATGCAAGCGATTTTCAATGCCCGACAATTCGGTTTGAACAAGGGGTTTATGTCGCATTATTTGTTTTTTGAAATTATCGAAAACTATACTTTCGTATCCCTCAACATCGCACTTTATAAAATCAATTTTAGTTAAATCTGCGAAAAGTTCGTCGGGTATTTTCATTTCGACATCGAAAAATGAAACATATTTTTCCTCGGCACTTGATGTAATTTTTGTTAAGCCATGTCGTAAAACCCCGTCACGCTCAGGAATTCCCATCTGAACTGTTTTGTTTTCTCCGCCAAGAGCAACCTGAAAGAGTTTATGGTTACTGTTAGATGATTTCATATTCGATTTCCAGATTTCGGCAAACATCGGTATTGGTTCCACAGAGTATAGTTTACCATTTTTTCCGGCATATTTCGACATAAAATAGGAATAATAGCCAAGGTTTGCCCCAATGTCAATACACGTAAAATCTTGTTTAACAATACTTTTTAAATAAAATATTTCGGGATATTTTTCTTTCAGAAAACCATTTCGGACTAATAGAATATATATTTTGCTGACAATTTTCAGATATGTATTAATTCCGAATAATTTTACAAGAAGCTTTCGAATTGATTTCATTTTTAAGTTTTTTTTGCCATATTTCGACTCCGCTCAATACAACGCTAAGACACAAAGGCACAAAGTTTTTTCCTTTAAATCCTTATAGCATTGCTTTAATTCTTTTATTCCTTTTTAACTTAAACCTATATCCTTTTATACCCTAATATCTTTCTTTATACCTTTAATCTTGGGACTTTGAATTTGAGATTTGGGGCTTTTTCATTACTTTACTTCCTCATAATCAACATACTCTCCATCGTCCGATTTGAACTTTTTATTGTCGTTTTTATATTCAACTGTAACTTCACCTTCTTTTTTAATAGGCTGACTCTGATTGTTCATGTTCTTTACAGCTTTTTTTAAAAACATTTTTATCCATAATTTAAAAAGAAAACCTATGACATAAATTACCAAAAAAGTAATTAGGATAAATTTTATTAAAAACATTTGTTTTAAGTTTTAATTTGAACTTTTTATTTGTAATTTTTTAATGCTAAAATCTTCAAAATAAGATTATTTAAATAAAAGTTAAGATAAATAAACCCAGCTTTTAAGTATTAAAAAAACAAAGATAAATTTTTTTGTGGAATAAATAATTTTCGATTAACAATCAATTTGTTAAACAATTAAAAATTATAATTGGGAGCAACTCCTAATAGATTATCTGTAATATCTCAAAAATGTTGTGATAATAATGAACTTAATTTATCTTTACAAAAGATTATGAGATTAATAGGTAAAAATAAATTATTGAAACTAAACGCCAAAAATATTGAGAATAGATTATTATATTCAGAGGTTGATAGACTTATAATTGATTATGCCCTTTTACTCAAAAAGATTTAATAATAATAAAGAGATTATTAAAAAACCCTCAAATAAAACTTGCTAAAAAAGATTTAATTTACAACTAAATGCTATAGTTAGCAACATTAATTTTTTAGACAATCTGGCTGAAATAATTGAAAGAACATGTGTCAAAGAACAAAAGAAAAACAAGTTGAAATCCTTTAATATCCTAAGAAATTTTGCTTAACCTGACGGCTATGCCCTTTATGGGTAGTGGAACAACCGCCATTTCTGCTTTAAAATCTGACAGAAAGTTTGTAGGATATGACATAAGCAAAGAATATATTGACCTTGCATAGAAAAGAATAGAGCCTTTAAAAATTCAAACAAAGATTTCTTTTAATCTTACAAAAATGGAAGAAGAGCCACAAGCAATCTTAAAATAAAGGCTAACACACAAATGACTATCAGTTCACCTCTCACACCACTGTAAATAAATTTATTCTTTACTGCATTTCATTAATTTATCAAGTCAATTTATTTTTGCTCCCGATAAAAAAACTAATTCCCCAGTTCTTCGTAGCCTGTCCCTAAGCAGCTCGGCGAAGCATCCTGAAACAAGTTCAGGACAGTGGATTATAATCCACTTTAGGTTAAAATAAAGTACAAAACGCAATATTATGCACTAAATAGTGCTTTTTATTGCTCTTTTTATTGTTATTTATAAAATTAATCGTATTTTTGCATAAAAAAGAGCTGTATAATGCACTTTGAAGAATTAATTAAAATAATAAAAGAACGCAGGAATGCGTTACAAGTTACTCAGGAATCCTTAGCTCAACTATCAGGTGTTGGTTTAAGAACCTTAAAACAGTTTGAAAGTGGAAAAGGGAATCCTACACTTCAAACATTACAAAAGATAGCAGATATATTGGGTATGGAAGTTAGTTTAAAACTTAAAAATGTAGCTCGTAACAAATGAGAAAGGCAAAAATACTATATAAGGATGAGGAAGCCGGTGTCTTAACTCAACATGACGATGGCTCGTTTACATTCAGTTATAATGATACCTGGATGGCAGACAACAACAAACCTGATATCAGTCTTACTTTGCCTAAAATCAGACAAGAGTTTCATTCAAAATTCTTATTTCCATTCTTTTATAACATGCTTCCTGAAGGGTCTAACAAACAAGTGGTTTGTAAACTTAACAGAATAGACCAAACAGATTACTTCGGTTTACTCATAACTACTACAAAATATGATAGTATTGGTGCTGTTCGAGTCATAAAAATAGAATGGGAATGAGTTTACTTGAAATAAAATATTGTCCCGGTACTTTAGCAAAAGGTTTTAATACATATAGCAGGACGTGTTTGAATAGAGTCTTTCGGAGTAAAGCCGTATATCATGTATTGCCTTATGATTCACCGACATCAAATCCTGAAACAGATGAGCTTTTTGAACAAAACAGAAAACATATATCTATCTCAGGCGTACAAGAAAAATTCTCTGTATTGCTTGAAAAAAATAAGTTAAGACTTATAAATGAAGATGAACGTGGAACATATATTTTAAAACCGATTCCCAGTGTTGGCAAAAAACCAGACCAAATGCCAGCTAACGAACATCTTACAATGCAACTTGCTCGTCAGGCCTATGGAATAGAAACCGCCGAAAATGCATTAATTTTTTTTAAAAATGGTTCTCCTGCATATATAACTAAACGCTTCGATGTTAAAGAAGATGGTACAAAACTGGCACAGGATGATTTTGCATCCTTGGCGGGCAGAACGTCACAAACCCATGGAGAACATTACAAGTATTTGGGAAATTATTTAGAGTTATTTCAATTAATGCAGACTCATTTATCAACCTATAAATTAGAAGCACTTAAACTGTTGAAAATAATTGTCTTTAATTATTTATTCTCAAATGGAGATGCTCACTTTAAAAACTTTTCTTTGCTTGAAACACCAATGGGCGACTATAGATTGAGTCCTGCGTACGACCTCTTAAATAGTCGGATTCATATAGAAGATAATGATTTTGCATTAGATGATGGATTATTACCCAAGAATATAGCTCAAGGGAAAATTAGGGTGCAATTATCCAAACTCGCTGAAAATGCAGAAATTAGTGAGAAAATTTTTAATGAAATTATGAAGATGATGTTATCAAAATCAGATATTGTGGAGAAAATGATAACAGCTTCGTTTCTTAACGATTCTACAAAAAGAAACTATTGGCAGTCTTATAATGGACGTTTAAAGCAATTGTTAAAAGTTTGAGTTCCATTTTTTAAAGCGTAAAACCAATAACGATAAAAAAGTAATAGTGGCATTCGAGTAAACTACCCCACCAGCTAAACTGACGGTGAAAGCCTCTAACGCCAATATGCATACGTTTCTCGTTTCCAGTATTTCATTAATTTGTCGAATCAATTTATTTTTGCTTCCGATAATAAAAAAGATATCCCATATTTAGTGGCTTAATAGCTCCAAAATAAGTATATTTGTATATATACAATTAACTGTATCAGTTAATTGTTTTTAAGTTTTATTAGCAATGAAATCTTCAAACTGGTTCGGCAATGCAATTATTTATCACATATTCATTGATAGATTTTCAGGCTGTAATACCATTGTAAATACTCCCGATTTCTTAGGTGGAAATTTAAAAGGTATTTATGAGAAATTAGATTATCTGTCGGGTTTGGGTATTAATACAATTTGGCTTTCACCCTTTTACACCTCACATCAATATCATGGTTATCACATAACTAATTACAAAGAAGTTGACCCGCATTTTGGTACATTAAGCGATTTACAAAAGTTAATCGAAAAGGCACATGAAATGAATATTCGCGTAATTGCCGATTTTGTTCCGAATCACTGTTCAAAATACCATCCTTTTTTTGTTGAAGCACAGCAGAATATAAATGAGAAATATGGTAAGTGGTTTTACTTTAATAAATGTCCGGGCGATTATTTATGTTTTTTAGATTTTAAAGAACTACCAAAGTTAAATTTGGAATATGCAGAAACCAGAAATTATATTCTTGAAATTGCAAATTACTGGCTTTCAATTGGTTTGGACGGCTATAGAGTTGACCATATTATTGGAGCTTCGCATAATTTCTGGAAATATTTTTATAAAAACATTAAGAAAAACTATCCCGAAGCCATTTTATTTGGCGAAGCCCCAGCCGAAGGAGTAGAAGCAAAATATTTTAAAACGCTGAATTTTAAAAATAAATTCTGGCGACGAATATTTGGAGTTTCTCAGGAAAATTTACAATTGGAATATTTTGGCGAATTTGATGGAATTCTGGATTTTACATTCAATAAAATGATTGTTGAGGAAGTGAAAACAGGAAAAGATTTTCTTAAATCACAAAAGTTTTTAGCCAGAGTTGAAAAGCATTTTAATAAATTCCCTGACAATTATTTTCCTGTTACATTTCTTGATAATCACGATATGGACAGGTTTCTGAAACATTGCAACGGCGATTATGATATTTTGTTACAGGCATTTGAATTTCTGTTATCGCAAAATCATCCTGTTGTAATTTATTACGGAACTGAGGCGGGTATGTATAATAAAACTCCTGTAAAATGGTACATCAATAATTCAGACCTTTTTGTTCGTGAACCTTATGATTGGAAAAATATCAATTATGATTTGTACAATAAATTGAGTGAATTATTTAAGAAATATCACCACTAAACTACTAAATTTTTTGTATATCCTACTTCGACATGCTCAGCACAAGTCTACGAGGAATTTAATATGTTTTATATTTGTTTTACAATACTTTAAGCTCTACGAGCTATTCATCGTAGATGATAAATTATTGTAAAAAGATATTTACCACACCTTGGGAAATACCTCAAGGTTACACAATTAGGGATATTTAAAACATTTTAAAGATTTTAGTCGGTCAGTAGTGAAAAAATGTAATAAAACATGATAGTGTTGATACAAAATAAAAATAGAATTAAATAAATTTATTTCAACAAAAACTACAGTAATAAGTCGTCTTTATTTTGCTTCACTTTTCAAAATTGCTTCGTTAAAACAACTTCGGCATAAAGGCTCATAAATATCTTTTTCGCCTAGTACAACAAGCTTTTCGTTTGCAGAAAGCCGATGCGAAAACTGGGCAAGATTTCCGCAATGAACACATATAGCATGAACCTTTGTAACATATTCGGCAGTTGACATTAGGGCTGGAATTGGACCAAATGGCTTGCCTTTAAAATCCATATCAAGTCCAGCAACAATAACTCTTACTCCATTATTTGCCAGAGTATTACAGACCTCAATAAGTCCATTATCGAAAAACTGAGCTTCGTCAATTCCAACAACATCAACATCGCCTGTTAGCAATAAAATATTTGCTGCTGTTGAAACAGGTGTCGAAATAATTGCATTCGAATCGTGCGAAACAACTTCTTCTTCAGAATATCTGATGTCGATTTGAGGTTTAAAAATTTCGACTTTTTGTTTTGCAAATTTTGCACGTTTCAAACGACGAATTAGTTCTTCGGTTTTGCCCGAAAACATTGAGCCACAAACTACTTCAATCCAGCCACTGCGTTTTATATTGCCTATCCGATTTTCTAAAAACATATTATTAATTCTATACTTACAAAAATAGAATAATTAATATATATTACTATTTTAGATTTAAAATTTAAAAAAGTCGAAGTAAAGTTTTATGATAATTGGTTTAATCTTTTCTATAAAAAAATTACAAAATCCAAAGAATTAAGTACATTTGAAATAAAATGTAAGATTATGGCAATTACTCAGCAAGATATTATGTATTTTATTTTAACCGATAGATTTTATAGTAAAAATAAATCTGCTTCGGAAAAAGGGCTTGATAAAAAACGTGCAAATGCCTATCATGGTGGAAATTTTGATGGAATAA
Organism: Bacteroidetes bacterium GWA2_30_7; assembly: GCA_001768155.1. Taxonomy (GTDB): domain Bacteria; phylum Bacteroidota; class Bacteroidia; order Bacteroidales; family GWF2-33-38; genus GWA2-31-9. The sequence goes on along the minus strand of MENC01000131.1, from coordinate 4,060 downwards.
TAGAAAAAATTCCATATCTGAAAAATCTTGGAATTACTGCGTTATGGATAACCCCTGTATATTGGCAGGTTGATGTGGAGTCGGAAAAGTCGCAAGCATATCATGGATATTGGGCACTTGATTTTAATAAAGTTGACCCTCACTTATATAATGATAAAGGATACGAAGCCGGTAGCCGAAAATATTTAAAAGAACTAATTGATACTTTGCATAATGCAGGAATAAAAGTAATTTTAGATGTTGTTGTGAATCATACAGGTTATAATCATCCGGGACATAATGGAAATAAAATTAACCCCACTTCAATTCAAGCAGAATGGTTTAATCAACGAGGACTTAGTTGCGAAAAAGATGAAATAGAGGGCGAATTGGCTGGTTTACCTGATTTTAATCTCGACCATCCAGATGCAATTGATTATCACATCAATAGTATTATTTCGTGGATTACAGAAACTGGTATTGATGCACTTCGTATGGATACTGCAAAGCATATTGAACGAGGCTTTTGGAATTATTTCAAAACTCAAATTCAAGGAAAATTCCCTCATATTACTCTAATTGGAGAAGCATTGATTTTTAATATTGACGAACTTACAAATTTTCAAAAATTTTGGGGATTCGATTGCCTTTTTGATTTTCCTGTTCAACAAGCAATAAATAAAGTGTTTCTCGAAAATTATGGATTTACTGAATTTGAATCCTCATTTGAAAACGGGTCTGGAATTTTTGAACGCGATACAGCATATTCAAACCAAAACCGAATGGTAAGCCTGCTTGATAACCATGACCTGTCGTTTCGTTTTATGACTGGAGCATTGCGTACATGCAACGGTGATAGAAATTTAGCGGCAAAGGTGATGAAACTAGCTCTTACTTTTCAATTTACAACAAGAGGAATTCCACAGTTATATTATGGAACAGAGGTTGGGCTTGAGGGTGGAAGCGACCCCGATAACAGACGTGATTTTCCTTGGAATATTATAAATTCTGAAAATAATGTTTCAGAAAAGTATGTCATTGAAAAAGAGATATTTGTACATATTCAAAAACTTATTGCCATACGAAAAAATAATGCTGCACTGCATGCAGGTACTCATATATGTTTATTTGTAGATTGTTTTGTATATGTTTATATGAATTGGTTTTCCGATAATGTAGTTATAACATTGTTACATAATGGGTGGGAAGATATGTATTTGCCAATAAAAATAGACTTTAATACTTTTCAAAAAATACCAACTCGAATTAAAAAAATTATTGAAAATAAAACATTCAATTGCGAACTAACTGAAAATAAAATTGAAGCTAAAAATGGATGCTTTGAGTTTCAACTGAAATCAAAAAGCTCAATGATACTGATTTAACTTTGAAATTTATTTTGAAATTTAATAATTGAGGTATTATAAAAAACTAAAAATTAAACACCTTGTTCAAACATCAATAAATTAACATAAAAATAACTTGAATACATTATACCTTGTCAAAGTAACGCTTAATCATCCTCGTTTAATGACTATAAATCATTATATTTGTATAACATTAACATTTTTGGTTGCTAAACTTAAATGATTTTTCTATTTTTGATGTCCGAATAAAATTTAAAATGAGATTATTAATAATTATATTTCTGTCAGTCGTTTTTCAAACAGTTGTTAGTTCGCAAACATTTGAAATGTATAAAAACGATACTATTAACAAGACTGACTTGGAAGGATTGAAACAAGGAAAATGGGTTAAATTCAATGCAGATAAAACTATTATTTTAGAAGAGGGTGTTTACATAAATAACAAAAAAGAAGATAATTGGAAGCAGTATTACGAGAGTGGGAAAATTAAATCAGAACTAACTTATAAGAATAATAAAGCCGATGGATATGCCAAATTTTATTACGAAAATGGTATTGTATCTGAAGAAGGATTATGGCGTAATAATAAATGGGTAGGTGCGTATAAGTATTTTTTTGAAAACGGAAACTTGTCTTACGAGTGGAATTATTCTGAACAAGGAAAACGAACCGGTATTCAAAAATATTATCATCCAAATGGTAAAATAATGATAGAAGGAGATTGGCAAGAAGGAAAAGAAAACGGTATTATTAAAGAATATGACGAATCTGGAAAGCTTGTTGCAGAAAAGAATTTTGCTGGTGGAAAATTTGATGCAGAAACTTCTAAAGAATATACTTCAACAACAACGACAACAATAACTAATGTAGAAACTAATAAAGATACAGTTAAAACTAAAACAAATACAGTAAATACTACAAATAAAAAAGAACTAGAGTTGTTTACAGGAACTGGTTACAATAAATTATATACTAAAGCTGGTAAAATAGAACAAGAGGGCGATTTTGTTAATGGAATTCTTATGAAGGGCAAAAAATTTTTCTACGATGAAAAAGGCAATTTATCTAAAACAGCTATAATTAAAGATGGAAAGGTTCTCAATGTTATTGTTGAAGATAAAAAATAAAATTTTGAAACTATAATTAATTGACATAAATAGAAACTCCTAAACACATAAATACTTCAACTTATCAACTAATTAACACGAACTCATTAACTTAAACACAAACAACAAACTACTAACCACAAACAGGCTCCCATGACTAAACTCCTTATTTACAATACAATATCCAGAAAAAAAGAAATCTTCGAGCCAATTAATTCAAAACATGTTGGAATGTACGTTTGTGGTCCAACAGTTTATGGAGACCCACATCTTGGACATGCACGACCTGCAATAACATTTGATTTGCTTTTCAGATACTTACAAAAATTAGGCTATAAAGTCAGATACGTTAGAAATATTACAGATGTTGGACATTTAGAAAACGATGCCGATTCGGGCGAAGATAAAATTGCTAAAAAAGCTCGTCTCGAAGAGCTTGAGCCAATGGAAATCGTTCAATATTATACCGAAAGATATCATAATGCTATGGCTTCATTAAATGTAAAAAGTCCGAGCATAGAACCAAGAGCATCTGGTCATATTATGGAACAATTAGAAATGATTGAAAAAATCGTAGAAAATGGTTTTGCTTATGAGAAAAATGGTTCGATTTATTTTGATGTTGAAAAATACAGTAAATCATTTCATTATGGCAAATTATCGGGACGAATACTTGAAGATTTATTTGCAAATACTCGTGATTTAGACGGACAAGATGAGAAAAAAAACAGTTTCGATTTTGCATTATGGAAAAAAGCAAGTCCTGAGCATATAATGCGTTGGACATCAAAATGGAGCGATGGTTTTCCAGGTTGGCACATGGAATGTTCGGCAATGGGAATAAAATATCTTGGAGAAAAATTCGATATTCATGGCGGTGGAATGGATTTACTTTTTCCTCATCACGAATGTGAAATTGCACAATCAACAGCGGCACTTGGTTTTGAATCGGTAAAATACTGGCTTCATAATAATATGATTACCATAAATGGTCAAAAAATGGGAAAATCGTTAGGAAACTTTATAAATCTTGAAGAATTTTTCAACGGAAGCCATAAACTACTTACACAAGCTTATAGCCCAATGACAATAAGGTTTTTCTTACTTCAGGCACATTACAGAAGCACACTTGATTTTTCAAACGAAGCCCTACAAGCAGCCGAAAAAGGACTTGCACGATTAATGAATGCTTACAATGCAATTGAAAAATTAAAAGTTTCAGAAAAATCAACCGTTTCTATAAATTTAGATGAACTGAACAATAATTGCTTCGAAGCAATGAACGACGACCTTAATAGCCCAATAGTAATTTCTTATCTTTTTGAAGCAGTAAAAACAATAAATCTTGTTATTGCTGGAAATGAGCAAATTAATCAAGTTGATATAGATAAATTAAAAACAATATTCAATACTTTTGTTATTGAAGTTTTGGGGCTTTTGCCTCAAAAAGGCTCAACAAACGAGGCTGTTTTGAACGATGTAATAAATCTGATGCTTAATCTAAGAATGGAAGCAAAGTCAAATAAAAACTTTGAATTATCTGATAAAATAAGAAATGAGCTTAATAAAATAGGCATCGAAATTAAAGATAAAAAAGACGGTTTCGAT
>MENC01000130.1:10848-12051 GCA_001768155.1 Bacteroidetes bacterium GWA2_30_7 | reverse complement strand
GATTCACAGATTAAAAATAGTTAAATATTTAGAATTTCCTCAGATTAAAACAACCTTTGGTTGTTTTAAATCTGTGAATCTGTGGTAATTATATTTTAATTTATAAACTGATTAGTTACCCTGAACTTATTTCAGGATAAATTCAGGAATTACAGGATTAACAAGATTAAAACGATAAATCCTGTAAATCTTGTAAATCCTGTCAAAACAAAATATTAACATTTGAAAAAGCACAGAAAAATGATTTTCAATTTTGTATTACAAGAATATTAAAATAAATTTGGGAATTAACACAGAACCTTAGTGTGAAAAAAGAATGAATGACTATCGCAGATGTTAAGAAAGCAATAAAAGTAAAAAATAACAACAGCCAATATGTCAGAACAATACAATAATATTTTCAATAAATTCAAAGGAAATAGCGACGAACTGATTCCTTTATTACAAAATGTTCAGGAAGAGTTCGGATATTTATCAGAAGAATCTATGGCAACAATTGCAAAATTTCTAAAAATTCCTAAAAGTAAAGTTTATGGAGTTGCTACATTTTATGCACAATTCCGATTTAAACCCAAAGGCAAAAATCATATAATGCTTTGCAGGGGAACTGCTTGCCACGTAAAAGGTGCACCAAGAATTTTAGAAGAAGTTGAGAATAATATTGGCATTAAAGAAGGAGAAACCTCTGCCGATTTGGAATTTTCTATTGAGAGTGTTGCCTGCATTGGAGCATGTAGCCTGGCACCATGTATTACAATAAACGAAAAAGTACACACTAATCTAACTCCACAAAAAATTGAAAATTTATTTAAAAAGAATAGGATATAATGATTAACGATTAATGATTAAACTGCGAAGCAACTTCAAACATGAAACTTCAAACTTCAAACCTCAAACAAAACAATAATGAACATAAATCAATTAATTAGCGAAGCAACAAAAGAGTGGAACAGCCTGATGAAAGGCTCAACTCCAACAGTATTTGTGGGCAATGCAACATGCGGTCGGTCTGCCGGTTCATTAGAAGTAATAGAAACATTTAAAAATGAAATCGAAAAACAAAATATTAAATGCAACGTTATCGAAGTTGGTTGTATCGGAATGTGTTATCTTGAACCGATTGTAATTATTTATAAACCAGACTCCCCACTTGTTTGTTACGCAAAAATTAATTCAAAAGAAGCTATCGGATTAGTCTATTCT
>MENC01000130.1:5488-10806 GCA_001768155.1 Bacteroidetes bacterium GWA2_30_7 | reverse complement strand
ATGAATCATTATATTGCAAATAAAGGATATTCAGGTTTACAAAAAGTCTTGAAAATAAAGCCTGAAAATGTAATTGAAGAAATCAAAAAATCAGGATTAAGAGGAAGGGGAGGAGCTGGTTTTCCAACTTGGCGAAAATGGCAATTCTGTAGTGATGCAGTTGGCTCTCAAAAATATCTGATTTGTAATGCCGACGAAGGCGACCCGGGAGCTTTTATGAATCGCTCACTTCTCGAAGGCGACCCTCACTCACTTCTCGAAGGGATGTTAATTGCAGGATATGCAATTGGTGCATCTATTGGATATATTTATTGCAGAGCTGAATATCCTCTGGCTTTAATCCGATTAAGAGCAGCAATAAAACAAGCCGAAGAAAAAAATCTTCTAGGAGATAATATTTTAGGTTCAGGTTTTGATTTTCATATTAAAATAAAAGAAGGTGCCGGAGCTTTTGTTTGTGGCGAAGAAACCGCTCTAATTGCCTCAATAGAAGGAAACAGAGGAATGCCTCGCTCTCGACCGCCATTTCCGGCAATTGCAGGATTGTGGCAAAAACCAACAATAATTAACAATGTAGAAACTCTTGCATCTGTTGCCAGAATAATGCAAAACAATGCCGAATGGTTTTCGAAATACGGAACAGAAAACAGCAAAGGAACTAAAACATTTGCGTTGGTTGGCAAAGTTAAAAATACAGGTTTAATTGAAGTTCCGCTTGGCATTTCGCTTCGTGAAATAATTTTCGATATTGGTGGTGGAGTACCTAATGGAAAGAAATTTAAAGCTGTTCAAACCGGAGGTCCTTCGGGTGGTTGTATTCCAGCTAATTTACTTGACATAAAAGTCGATTACGATTCGTTGGCACAGGCTGGAACAATAATGGGCTCGGGCGGATTGGTCGTTATGGACGAAGATACTTGTATGGTCGATGTTGCCAGATATTTTCTTGATTTTGCTCAAAAAGAATCATGCGGAGAATGTGCCCCTTGCCGATTAGGAACAAAACAAATGCTCGAAATTTTAAACGACATTACTTCAGGAAAAGGGACAATGGACGATATCGAATTGCTTGAAAGTCTTGGATATGGAATTAAAAAGGCATCACTTTGTGGATTAGGACAAACTGCTGCAAATCCAGTCCTTACTACGCTTAAATATTTCAGAAACGAATATGAAGAACATATCAAAAATAAAAAATGTAAAGCAGTTGTATGTAAGGAAATTGTTTCTTCACCATGTCAGTTTACTTGTCCGATTAATACAGAAGCATCTGTGTATATTGCACTTATTGCACTTGGAAAATATGAGGAAGCTCTCAGAATTGTCAAAAAAGATAATCCTTTTGCATCTTCGCTTTCGAGGGTTTGTAATCATCCTTGCGAATTAAAATGCAGGGCAGGGCAAGATGGAGGACAATCTATTGCAATTAGAGATTTGAAAAGATTTGCAACTGATTACGGATTAAAAAACGACCTTTACAGCGAGGTTACGCCTTCAAAAAAAACAAAAGGAATTAAGGTTGCCATAATTGGCTCAGGTCCAGCCGGATTAACCTGCGGATTTTACCTTTCACAAAAAGGATATGATGTAACTGTTTTTGAAAAAGAATCTGTAATTGGCGGTATGTTGGCATTAGGCGTTCCCGAATACCGATTGCCACGCGAAATTTTAGATGCAGATGTTAATTATATCCTAAGTGCCGGTATTGAGGTTAAAACAAATGCTGCACTTGGTAAAGATTTTACAATAGAACAGTTATTTAATCAGAATTATAAAGCCATTTTTATTGCAACAGGAGCTTATAAATCATTAAAAATAAATATTCCAAACGAAGATATAATTGGAGTTATTCCAGGAATTGAATTTCTTAAAAAAATAAGACTTGGAAAAAAAGTACAAATTGGAAAAAAAGTAGCTATAATAGGCGGCGGAAATTCTGCAATTGATGTAGCCAGAACTGTTCTGCGACTTGGAAAATCAGAAAGTGTAACCATCTATTACAGAAGAACTATTGACGAAATGCCGGCACATAAAGAAGAAGTGGAAGGGGCATTAGAAGAAGGAATTAAATTTGAAACTTTAACCGTTCCCATTAAATTGATTCCAAAAGACGGTAAACTTAATTCCTGCGAATTTATCAGAGTGAAAATGGGCGATATTGACGAGTCAGGCAGAAAAAAACTTATACAAATTGAAGGCTCCGAATTTACTGTAAAACTTGATACATTGATTATTTCTATAAGTGAATCTCCGGATACATCATTTTTAAAAAACGAAAAAATTGAAAGAACAAAATGGAATACTATTAAGATTAATTCCGAAACTTTTGAAACCACACAGAAAGGCGTATTTGCAGGAGGAGATGTGGTAACAGGTCCGAATACCGTAGTTGATGCAGTTGCTTCAGGAAAAATTGCGGCAGAATCTATTAATCAATATCTTAATGGAGAAGAAATAAAAAGAGAGTATAAATTGACACGTCCTTCTATTTATGTTGAGCCAACAATATTAACTCCAGAAGAAATAGAAGAATTATCTGTCGTAAAACGCTATAAACCAATGCAATTATCAGCAAAAAATAGAAAAACTAATTTTAATGAAGTAGAGTTTGCATTAAGTGAAGAAGATGCAGTAAAAGAAGCCAAAAGATGTCTGCGATGTGAGCTTGGAACTGAAGAGGGAAAACAATTTATAAATCTACACTGAAAAGTAATTAATTTAAAAAATGCCACAAATACACCAAGACACAAAGCATCGCAAGGTTTTAAAAAACAACACATTATGATTATTAATACTTTGTGTCTTTGTGACTTTGTGGCAAAAAAGTCTTTTAAAGAGGGACTCATTTATGGAATTAAATTAGAATATTTTAATAGCCAATAACGTTTAAATCAATTAAATGTAATTTAATAATTAAAAAATATTATAAATAATAAAGAATTCATTTAATGTTTTAAATATGATTAATTCTTTGTAAATTTGTTAGAATTAGACAACAAATAACTTTAAAAATAAAATTATGCAAATACAATATAGCTTTATGGGAAATTCAGAACCAACAGATGAACAGTTGCATTTATTAATGAACGAGGTTGTAATTGATGTAAAAGAAAGAGCAAAAAAATCAGAAAAAGCTTTTTTAAAGCAACTTCACAAATTGGTGCAAAATGCTCTGAATAACCAATTAAAAGATACTAATGAGTAAAATCAAAATTGAAAAACCAAAGCTTATAATAATTGCTGGTCCTAATGGTTCAGGTAAAACATCTGTTACAGGTAAAATTTTAGAACACAAATGGATTGAAGGTTGTACGTATATTAACCCTGACAATATTGCACGAGATGAATTTGGCGATTGGAACTCCCCAAATGCAGTTTTAAAAGCTGCAAATAGAGCAAAGGAACTAAGAGACCAATGTCTAAAAAAAAAATCAGGAATTTTATTTGAAACTGTATTATCAGCTCAAGATAAAATAGATTTTATCCAAAGAGCTAAAAATGAAGGTTATTTTATTCGTCTTTTTTTTGTAGGAACTGATAGCCCTGTAATAAATGCCAGTCGTATTGCAAGAAGAGTTATGGAAGGCGGACATGATGTGCCAATTACAAAAATAATTAGCCGATTCTCAAAGTCTATTGCAAATTGCTGTTCTGTTTCAAAAATTGTAGATAGACTATATGTATATGATAATTCAGTTGAATTTTCTGAACCATTACTTTTGTTTAGAGCTGTAAATGGTAAATTGGAAAAAACATATTTAAGCACAAATGATTGGGCAAAAAATATTTTAATAAGTTTGGAATAATTAATTTAAAAAGAAGGCTTTTACAATAACAATATCACTAAAGCAAAGATAATCAGTGGCTTTTTTTAAGTCTTTGCATAAAAACAATAACATGACTAAAGTAAACCTAACAATAGACGGAATTAAGTTACAGGCAAATCACACAAAAACTATTCTCGAAGTAGCTTTAGAAAACAATATATACATCCCGAATCTTTGTCATCACGAAGATTTGTTGTCAACAGGGGTTTGCCGTATGTGTATGGTTGAGATAGAAGGTCAGCGGGGACAGGTTATTGCATGTAAAACAACCGTTACAGATGGTGTGATTGTTAGAATTGATAGCCCCGACATCACATCTATTCGCCAAACTACGCTTGAATTAATTCATGCAAATCATAGTCAGGATTGTACAAATTGTTATCAGAATAATAATTGTAAATTACAGGAAGTTACTGCGTATGTTGGAGTTAATCAGAAACGACTTGAAAAACTAAGAAGAACAAAACCATTTATCGAAATAGATACTTCAAATCCGTTTTTCAATCTCGACCACAACAAATGTATAATGTGTGGAATATGCGTTAGAACTTGCGACGAAGTGCAGGGAGTAAATGCACTGGATTATGGAAAGCGTGGTTTCGACACTTTCATCAGCACATTTGGAAACAAACCAATAAAAGAATCTGTTTGCGAATCGTGTGGCGAGTGTGTTGTACGCTGTCCGGTTGGTGCATTATATCCAAAAAATACTCAAGTTCCATCACGCGAAGTAAAAACAATTTGTACTTATTGCGGAGTTGGCTGTAATATATTTTTGGGAGTTCGTGGAAACAAAATTGTTAGCTCGCGAGGCGACAGAACCAGCATCGTAAACAAAGGGCGATTGTGTGTTAAAGGACGTTTTGGATACGAATTTATAAACCATCCGGCTCGATTAAAAACACCATTAATTAAGAAAAATGGAATATTTGTAGAATCAAGCTGGGACGAAGCTTTGGATTTAATTGTAGAAAAATTTTCCACTCGAAAAAAAGAAAAATTTGCAGCATTTTCTTCTGCAAAAGTAACTAACGAGGAAAATTATGTAGTTCAGAAATTTACATGTGCAGTAATGGAAACAAACAATATTGACCACTGTGCAAGGCTGTGTCATGCACCTACCGTTTCGGGATTAGTGCAAACTTTTGGTAGCGGAGCTATGACAAATTCAATTGACGAATTTTATAATATAAAAACCTTATTTTCAATTGGTTCAAACACAACAGTTGCACATCCGATAATTGCTTTACATATTAAACAGGCAAAAAGAAACGGAGCAAAAATAATTGTTGCAAATCCTAAAGAAATAGACCTTTGCAAGTTTGCAGATATTTTTCTACAACAATATCCCGGAACCGATGTGGCTTTACTTCTTGGAATGCTCCGAGTTATTGTTGATGAAAATCTTACAGATAAAAATTTTATTAAAAAACGATGCGAAAATTATGAAGATTTCATTAATTCATTAGAGAATTTTTCGCTCGAAAATGT
>MENC01000130.1:4834-5434 GCA_001768155.1 Bacteroidetes bacterium GWA2_30_7 | reverse complement strand
TGCTACAAATTCGCCATCATCAATTGTTTATGCTATGGGAATTACTCAGCATACACACGGAACAGACAACGTTCTGGCAATAAGTAATCTTGCTTTGCTGACCGGAAATATTGGAAAAGAATCATCGGGAGTTAATCCACTTCGTGGACAAAATAATGTTCAGGGAGCTTGCGATTTTGGTGCATTACCCGACGTATATCCAGGTTATCAGAAAGTTAACAATCCAATTGCTCAAGAAAAATTTGAAAAGGCTTGGGGCGTAAAACTTGACAATAAAATTGGAATAACTCATACCGAAATAATTAATGAAATTGAACAAGGAAGAATAAAAGCCTTGTACCAGATTGGCGAAAATCCTGTAATTAGCGAAGCCGATTCCAATCATGTGAAAAAAGCTCTGGAAAAGCTTGATTTTTTTGTAGTTCAGGATATTTTTATGACAGAAACATCTCAATATGCCGATGTTGTACTTCCAGCCTGTTCGTTTGCCGAAAAAGACGGAACTTTTACAAATACCGAAAGACGAGTTCAGCTAGTACGAAAAGCAATTGAGCCAATTGGCGACTCAAAACCCGACTGGTGGATAACTTCCGAAATTGC
>MENC01000130.1:3053-4812 GCA_001768155.1 Bacteroidetes bacterium GWA2_30_7 | reverse complement strand
AATGTAGAAGAAATTGCAAATGAGGCAAATGCACTTGTTCCGAATTTTGCAGGAATAACTTATGAGAGAATCGAAAAAGAAGGAATTCAGTGGCCCTGTCCTACCTTAGACCATCCAGGAACAAAATATTTGCACAAAGAAAAATTTTCAACTCCTTCAGGAAAAGCCAAATTCATGCCTTTGACTTACAAAATTTCAAAAGAATTGCCCGATTCAGAATACCCTTTGCTTTTAACAACCGACCGAAGCCTATATCATTATCATACAAGCACAATGACACGTAAAGTTGAAGGTTTGAGAATACTCGACGAAGAAGAATTATTGAAAATAAGCCCTGACGATGCAAATTTCTATAAAATAGCTGATGGAGAAATAGTTAGGGTAAAATCCCGAAGAGGAGAAGTTAAGGTAAAAGCAAGAATTACTGATATTTGTCAAAATGGAGTAGTTTCAATGACTTTTCACTTTTTTGAATCTCCAACCAACGAACTAACAATCTGTGAAGTTGACCCAATTGCAAAAATTCCTGAGACTAAGGTGTGTGCGGTGAGGATTGAAAAAATTCATAGTATCAATAATAAAAACTCATAGTTTTAAAAATTTACGATTTTAGAGGTAATGTACAATTGCTTAAACTACCGTTCCTTAAATCATACATTTATATTTTTATCAAGTTTTCTTAGAATCACTATCTACATGTAAAAATCGTGTGTGAGTTTATGTTTTTAATACAAAAAGCCAAATGCAATAATGTTTAATTGGAATAAGCAATTTTTAATTATTTTGCTTAATAGGATTAATGTGTTAGAAAAATATTATATTTTGCTAATCACGAATATATTGCTAAAAATTTGAAAGCAAATTTTTACTTTGCTCATCCTTATTCTTCTTGGGGAAGAGGGCTAAATGAATATACAAATAAATTAATAAGGCAATATGTGATTAAAGATTCTAATTTTGACTTATATTCTGATAAAGATATATCGCTAATTCAGAACAAAATAAATAGAAGACCAAGAGAAAAAATTGAATTTTCAAACTCCTTCTAAAATATTTTTTGCATCTTTGAATTGATTTGTTGCATTTGGTACTTGAATCTACCCATTCTTTAATTTCTTCATTAATTCATTCTTTCATTCACTATTTTCCCATTCAAAATAACTGTATCTATTAAATTACTGCTATAAGCATAGGGCATAAACTCATAACTTGAAATTGTCTTGGTTATAAATATGTTGGCAACTTTTCCTTTTGCAATACTTCCATGAGTTTCGCTAATTCCCATTGCATAAGCTGAATTAATTGTTACAGCATTAATAACTTCTTCGGGCAACATTTTGAGCTTGATACATCCAAGCGACATTATAAATTTCATATTTCCCGATGGAGATGAACCCGGATTAAAATCAGAAGCAAGTGCAATCGGCAAACCTGAATTAATCATTTTCCTTGCCGGTGGGTCGCTCATTCCAAGAAAAAAAGCAGCACCAGGCAATAATGTTGGCATTGTTTCTGAGCCACTTAGGGCTTTTATTTCCTCATCTCCTGTAAATTCCAAATGGACAACAGATAAAGCTCCGTATTTTACTCCAACCTGAATTCCACCCGAATAATCTAATTCATTTGCATGAATTTTGGCTTTAAGTCCATACTTAATTCCTGCCATTAAAATTCTTTCGGTATCTTCGCTCGTAAAAAAACCTTTATCGCAAAAAACATCAATATAATCGGCTAAATCTTCGTAAGAAACTGATGGAAT
>MENC01000130.1:0-2975 GCA_001768155.1 Bacteroidetes bacterium GWA2_30_7 | reverse complement strand
CGAAGGAAAAACCATTTTTCCGGTTGCGTCAATTATTTTATGCTTTTTTTCATCATTACTTTTGAATTTGTAATTTTCCATTTTTCCAAAGTCCGAAATCAAATCATTTTCTATAATCAGAAAAGCATTTTTTATTGTAGAAATTTTGCACATTTCACTACCGCAAATTTTTAATTTAGGTTTATTTTCAACCTGAATAAGTTGTTTAATATTTTTGATAATTAACATCGTAAATATTTTAATTAAATGGTATTTTTACAATCACAAATTTAATATATTTATGTTATTATGAGTAATGTTAACCCAAATATAGAAGAGAGCTGGAAAACCATTCTGATTGATGAGTTTAATAAAGATTATTTTATTACGTTAAAACAATTTTTGCTTGAAGAAAAACAAACTCAAACCATTTATCCAAAAGGAAATGAGATATTTGCTGCATTTAACTTTACACCTTTTGATAAAGTAAAAGTTGTAATTTTAGGTCAAGACCCTTATCATGGAACTGGACAAGCACATGGATTATGTTTTTCTGTTCCAGAAGGAATAAAGCCTCCACCATCGCTTGTAAATATTTATAAAGAATTAAATTCGGATATTGATTTTCAAATACCGAATCATGGAAATTTAAAAAAATGGACAGAGCAAGGTGTGTTATTATTAAATGCAACACTTACTGTAAGAGCAAATCAGGCAGGTTCGCATCAGAATAAAGGTTGGGAAATTTTTACTGATAGTGTTATAAAAACAATTTCTGAGAAAAAGAATAATGTTGTGTTTTTGCTTTGGGGAAAATATGCACAAGCAAAAGAATTGTTGATTGACAAATCGAAACATTTTATATTGAAAGCAGCTCATCCATCGCCATTTTCAGCATATAACGGTTTTTTCGGTTGCAAACACTTTTCGCGTACAAATGATTTGCTGAAAAGAAATAATTTGAAAGAAATTGACTGGAAACTTCATTAAATTCAGGAAGTTGGAAGATTTAGAGCTAAAGTATAATGACAGTTTTTAATGGAATTTCCGGAGCAATTAAAAGATTTTTAATAATAATTGGAAGTTCTAATTTAGTAATTTCAAACTTTCCTTTGTACTTTGCTTTAATAATGTTAGTTGAATTACCGTATAAAGTGCCAATGCTGTTAAGATTAAGACCAGTTTCAACTTCTAAAGGAACAATCTCAAAATCAAAACTCGACTGGTTTTCGATTTTTACAACCGCTGTTTTATTTCCGTAGTAAGTTGCTGTATCATAGCTTATTTTCAAAGAATTTTCGAAAAGTTCGTTTAAATATTTTTCGTTTCCTAATAAAAGGTTTTCGTGCCAAATTACTGTTTGTCGTTTCAATAAAGCTTCTTTAACAGATTCTTCTGTTTTTTCTTTAGCAAATACAAGTGTTAAAGGACGATGCGAATTGTTTTCGCATTTATAATCCATGTTTGAAGGATTGTGCAAATCTGAACCGCATATTAAAGTTAGATTACTGTCGATAGCCCATTGAAAAGCAAGAGGAGCATAATATTTATCGTTAACAACTTCTATTCCTTGCATTTGCTTATTGTGCATAACCGTTGATTGTTGCTCGTACCAAACCGGAATACTGTTAGGTTGAAGCCATCCGGGATGATTCCATGTAATAAATGCACCTTGGTTATATGCCTCATTTACTGATTCGTAAAAATCGTCTTTAAGGATTTTGTTATTGTCTTTCGTGAATACAGCATTGAAATGCCCGGGAGGCAGGCGTTTAGTTATTTCACAACCCTTTATGCAAAGAATATTGAGTTTATCTGCCTCCTTTTTTGCAATTTCCCACGATTTGTTAAAATCTCCTTTGACATCATCCTCGTGTGGGCGATATTCCAAATGGTCGGTAATACAAATAAGGTCAAGTCCATCTGCCCAAGCTTCTTTAATTCTTACTGTGGGCCAAACTAAACCATCAGAAAATACAGTATGTGAATGGAAATCGCACTTTATAGTTTTTAGACCGAAAATATCGGGGAATATTAATTCTTTTCTTGTGCTTTCTTGCGAAAAGACAGAACAATATGTGATTATTTGTATGTAAAAAAGAATTGTTAATAATTTCATCAGAAAAAATTAAAATATTGATTCTTAATCAATTTTAGTACTAAATTGATATAGAATTTCAGGGTCAATGTCTGCTTCGTTATCCCATTCAATTGTATCAAAACTTTTGTGTACAGTTTTAAACAAATTAATATCTTTTAATTCATTAAAAATTCCAATATTTAGATATGGTTTCAAATCAAATATTCTTTTTTCTTCATTTTCAAAAACCAAAAGCAATAAATAATCATCTTGTGGCTTTACATCTTTAATTGCTAAATACATTTTTTCTTAATTTAAAGGTTCGATTCTAAAAGGTTTTTCACCATTTTGACATAATTCCCAGTTTGCAGTTAGTTCTTCACGATGTATTTCTATCCATGCCTGAATTAGTCTAAGTTGCTTTTTAGGTATCTTTCCTTCAATTATTTCACAGTCGTGAAGGTTGATTATAGATTTAAATTCTTGATAATAAGCATGAATGTGAGGTGGGTTATGTTCTTTAGGAGCATAATACATTCTAATTATAATTCCAAAAAACATTGATAATGTTGGCATTTTAAATACGTTTTTATCAAAGATACAAAATTTCTATAAATTTTTTTGAACTTGTTGACAATAAAATAATGAAACAAAAAAATTTAAACAACAACATTTATTATTTTCCCCTGTACTACAATAATTTTCTTAATTGACTTTCCTTCAATAAATTTTGCTGAATTTTCGTTTGCAAGTACAGCTTTTTCAATTTCTGCTGCCGGCATATCTAAAGGAAATTTGAGTTTGAAACGCATTTTTCCATTAAATGAAACGGGATATTCAAAAGAGTTTTCGATTAAATACTTATTGTCGTATTTTGGAAAATCTGCATAAGTTATACTTGATTTATTCCCGAGTT
>MENC01000129.1:4934-8782 GCA_001768155.1 Bacteroidetes bacterium GWA2_30_7 | reverse complement strand
AAATCACCTTTTTCACTTCTGGAAACCAAATGAATATGGTTTGACATTATAACATACGCAAATAATTGTAATCCTTTATTTTCCTGACAATATTTTAAACTATCTATTACAAAGTCTTTGTAAATCTTTCTAGTAAAAATATCAACCCATCCAACAATCTGAAAAGTTAAGAAATAAGCTCCTTCTTTGTCTTGTATTTTGTATGCTGTTGACATAATATTGTAAATTTTTTATCAAAACTATACAATTTTATTAAAATTTAAAATAATGAAATTGAATTTGCTAATTATATTTTCAAGAAGAGCCTAACGCACTAGTTCGGCTGAGGCTCTGCCTTAGTCGGTTTTATCTAAAAAGGCTGTAGCCTTTTGTATGTAATCAGGCAGAGCCTGATGAGATATATTCGGCAGAGGTTGAACCTCTGCCGAACCTAATCAGAACGAAGTAAATTAATTAATTTGTTATTTTTTTGATGATGAGTAAATTAGTGATTTTAAATTTTCAATCTCTGTCCTCATTGATTCATTATTAAGCTTTAAAGTTTCAATTTGAGATTTATTTGTTATAAGTTCTTTTTCAATTTTTTCATTTTTAAGCTTTAAAGAATCTATCATAGTTTGTTGTTCTTGAACCGCTTTTACAAGTGGCACAGTAAATTCAGCATATCGTAAACCATAATAATCGTTTTCGTTTTTAGGTTTATCAACTCCGCTAAAATCAAAACCTAAATCTTGTGCAGCTTGTTCAACTTCCTGAGCAATAAAGCCTGTTTGAAGTGCATCGCTTTTTATTTTTTCAGATTCTTTATTTCTTACACTATCAGGCAAATGAATAAATTCAGATAATTTGTCAATATCAAGATGATATGTAACCGGACGAAGTTTTAAAATAAAACTTAAACCTAAAGAATTTTCCTGAATGTCTTTTTTAAAGCGTTTATCAGACAGTGTAGTCCAGCCAACTTGTCCTCCAATACTTGTAGTAGAATTATTACCAACCCTAACCTGATCGCTGGCGCTAATTGGAGCATAATATCCTAAGGCTGTTGAATTTAAATAATTAGTAGAACCCCATGTAAAAAAAGAACCTAAACCTATTGCTGTATTTGCATTACCTGCATTTTGCATTAACGACCACTGACCAACTGCGGTATTTCCTGTGCCAACTGCCGAATACATTGCCTGGTCGCCTATTGCAACATTGCCAAAACCATCAGTATTGCTATATAAAGCTGTATTTCCCATCGCAACATTAGTATATCCTGTAGTATTACTATACATTGCCTGATAACCTTGTGCCGTATTTTGGTATCCAGAGGTGTTTGAATACATTGCCTGATAACCATTTGCAACATTATAATTATTATTATTATTAAAAAGTGCCTGATAGCCTGTTGAAACGTTATAATTCCCAACTGTATTATAATACATTGATTGATATCCATTGGCAACATTACTATATCCATCAGTATTGTAAAATAATGAATAATAACCATTTGCAGTATTGCCCCATCCTGAAGAATTAGAATATCCTGATGCACATCCTAAGAAAACATTATAAAAAGAATTATTAGAATATCCTGCATAATATCCAAGAAAAACATTTTGTCCTCCAGTAGTGTTATTATACCCACAATTATCTCCTAAAAAGATATTACTACTACCTGATAAATTATTAAAACCGGAATTATCGCCAAGGAATATATTACTATATCCGTTATCGTTATTGTAGCCTGAATTATATCCTATAAAATAATTTTTATTTCCGGTAGTATTTTTAAAGCCACTTTGATATCCTATAAAAGAATTATACTTTCCTCCATTAATTGACTTACCTGCCTCGTGTCCAATAAAATAATTATTTGGAGTTAGCTGCAAGTAGCTAGTTTTATTAGTTCCTAAGATATTTTTTGCTGAAAAACCTGCAATTGTATCTTCAGTATAAATTCTTGTGCTATCATTTGTAACTCTCAGATATTCATTAGTTAAAATACCTGATTTAGCAGGACTAAAGCCTCCTACTGCAAAACCACCCTTGCTACCAGTTGCTTTGGCAATACTATTTTCTTCTATATAAATTCTAACGCTATCGGGGGTTACACGTAAATATTCATTTGTAAAAGCACCTTTAGCAGGGCTGAAACCTCCTACTGCAAATCCACCTTTGCTTCCGGTTGCTTTTGCAGGGTCGTCATATACGTTTATTCTTACACCTTCTTGATATACAGCTAAAACGGTATCGCCCTGAGCATTCAAAACGCTAAAAATTACATCATCAGTTAATGCTGTTGAATCGCTTTTTACAACTAGTTTTCCAGTTGGTGTTATTTCGCCTATTCCGACATTGCCTTTGTTGTAATAGATATTATTTCCGTTTTCTTTCCATAAACTAGAATCGGCTGAACCTGATTTTTCGGAATAGAGTGCATAAGGAACTGAAAGTAATTGAGATACTCCCATTAACTGAAAATTAGAACCGCCGAATTCGTCAAATTCGGTTTGAATAAAATAGCTATTTGTTCCCCAGTTTATACTATTAAAATTTCCATTTGATATATTTCCTTCGCCAATATTCATATTTACCAAACCAAATTCATTGGTTAGAACATTATGAGTTTCTTCATATACAGATGGACCGGTTGATGAACCTGTAAGTAAATTTATTCTGAAACTAACGTTTTGATTCTGAATAATCAAACCCGAACTATTTCTAACAATTGCTTGATATTTGAATGATTTTGGGGCTTGTGCATTTATGTTAAAAACACTAAATAAGCACATTAGAACTAAGATAACTCTTTTCATGGGGAATAATTTAGATTACAATCGAAATAGTTTTATCAACGCAATTTATGTTCTTTTTCTATGATAAAAAAATATATACAGATAAAAATCTGTTTAGTTTATTTCTTAGTCGTTTGCAATAGAATTGAACTCAGATGTTCAACCTTAGCTTCAATAATTTTGTAATTTTGTTCAAGTTTTTTGTTTTCCAATTGAAGATTTTCAATTTGAGTTTGTTGATTTTCAATCATTTTCTGCTGTTCCTGAACTGCTTTTACAAGTGGAACAGTAAATTCAGCATAACGTAAGCCATAGTGGTCTTTTTCACTTTGAGGTTTATCAATTCCGCTGAAATCGTAACCAATTTCATTTGCAATTTTTTCTACATCCTGAGCTATAAAACCCGATTGAATAATATTGGATTTTTTATTTATTGTTTCCTGATTTAAAGTTTTCAGGTCACGTCCTAAAAACTGGGAAAGTTTGTCAATGTCTAAGTTATAGGTTACAGGTTCAAGTTTCATAATAAACTCAAGTCCTTTTACATCAGATTTTACATTCTTTTTGAATCTTCCATCAGAAACATTTGTCCAATTTGCATAGCCACCAATACTTGTAACTGAAAAATCGCCAATTCTTGCCTGATTGCTTCCTGTTGGTTCGGCATAAGCACCTAAAGCTGTTGTATTGTCGTAAAATCCTGAATTTGGACCAGAACCTGAACCAATAGCAGTATTATAATCGCCAGAAGTAATATTCATCATAGCATAATGTCCCACTGATGTATTGTCATAACCATCAGAAATACCATATCCTGAATAATAACCTACAGATGTATTGTTTGCAGCAGTACTATTATACAAAGCGCTATGTCCCATTGCCACAACCTCACTTGATGACGAATTTGTATTTAATGCCTTAAATCCAACGGCAACATTCTTTGCACCTGATGTATTCAGAATACCTGCAAAATAACCTATTGCAACCAGTTCTGTACCTGATGAATTCTGGTCTAAGGCACTACTTCCAATTGCTATATTATAACTGGCATTATTTGAATATAAT
>MENC01000129.1:2659-4895 GCA_001768155.1 Bacteroidetes bacterium GWA2_30_7 | reverse complement strand
TTGTTTCTAAGAGCATTCTCGCCGATTGCAGTATTGTTTGAGCCTGTTGAATTAAAAAAAGATGAATTAAGCCCTAATGCTGTATTTGAAGAACCCGATGAATTATTTTTTAAAGAATTTGAACCAATTGCTGTATTATTATTTGCAGTGTTTGAATATAGAGAATAATAACCAACAGCAGTATTCAAATCGCCAGTAGTATTTGAGAATAAAGATTGCATACCTAAAGATGTGTTTCTATATCCATCAATATTACTCGCTAATGAAGAAACACCAATGGCAGTATTTTCATAACCTAAAGTATTATAAGCCAATGAAGAATTACCAATTGCAACATTATATTCACCAGATGTATTACTTACCAAAGATGACTTGCCAAAAGCCGAATTTCCTGTTCCGGTATTGTTTGTTAAAGAATATGCTCCAAATGCAGAGTTTCCAGTTCCTATTGTATTTACTTTAAGTGCATTATTACCAACTGCTGTATTTTCTTCACCTGTAGTATTTGACTCCATTGCATAACAACCAATAGCAGTATTATAATATGCAGTACTATTGTTTGTTAGTGCGTTAAGCCCGATTGCAGTATTCCAGCCGCCTGAAGTGTTATATCTCAAAGCACCAGTTCCAAAAGCAGAATTATAAATTCCAATAGTATTTGTGTATAATGAGCCGCTTCCATAAGCAGTATTGCTGCTTCCAGAGGTGTTTGATGTTAATGCAGATACTCCAAAAGCTGTGTTTTCGTTTCCTGAAATATTTGATAATAAAGCAAATGCACCTCCACCTGTATTATTACTTCCATTGGTATTACTGTAAAGTACATTGCGACCAAGTGCTGTATTGCTCATTCCTCCTGTGTTGCTATATAATGCATAACCCCCAATTGCAACATTTTCTGAACCACTGATATTTGAAAATAATGTTTGAAATCCGATACCTGTGTTTCTGATTCCATTAACTGTTGAGTAACCTGATTGAAAGCCAATAAAAACATTATCGCCATTTGAAGCAATATTATAGCCTGCTTCGTTACCAATCAGAATATTTCTCTGAGCTGCAGCAATGTTAAGTCCTGCTTTATATCCAATTACAACATTATCGCTTCCAGAAGTGATTCCATTTGCTGCATAATATCCCAAAATAATATTATCAGACCCGATAGTTAGGTTTGAACCGGCATAATAACCAAGTATAGAATTATATACTCCGCCTGTACCTGTACTATGTCCTATGGAATAATTTTTTGGTGTAAGTTTCATATAACTGGTAGAAGTTACAGCTCCAATATTCTCAACACCAAAACCCGAAATAGTATCGGTTGTATAAACTCTGGTGCTATCGCTTGTAACTCTCAAATATTCATTTGTTAAGCCTGCTTTAGCAGGGCTAAATCCACCAACTGCAAAACCACCTTTACTACCGGCTGCTTTTGCTGCAGGAATATCTTCAACATATAATCTGATACTATCGGGTGTAATTCTTAAAAATTCGTTGGTTGTGGTTCCTTTTGCAGGGCTGAATCCGCCAACTGCAAAACCGCCTTTACTTCCTGCAGCTTTTGCTAACGGGTCGTCGTAAACATTTATTCTTACACCTTGTTCGTAAACCGCAAAAACGGTATCTCCGGTTGAATTGACTACGTTGAAAATTGGTTTTTCTATGCCTATTGAAACATCAGATTTTACATCAAGTTTTCCGTTAGGTGAAACCGTTCCAATTCCGACTTTATTATTAATATCAGATAAATAAACTTTATCGGGCGATGTAAAACTCCAATCGCTTGTTCCGGTTGACGAAAGGTTTGTCCATGCTATTCCGTTATAAAAAAAGAAACTTGCTAAATTGGTATCAAAAACCAATAAACCTGTTGCGGGGCTTGAAACTGCATTTCGCTGAACTGTAGTTAGTCTTGGCACTAACATTCCTTTTGAAATTGATTTAATATCAAGCATTGCCGATTGTTCGGCTGTATATGCATCATCATCAGTGATTGCTATGTTTTGTGCGGCTAACCCCGACCCTTCCCAAAGGAAAGGGAGGAAGAACAATACTAGAAAAATTGCTGTTGATAAGATTGATTTTTTCATATAATTTATGTTTAAATTGCAAATAGAAAGTTTTAGGCAATTTAAATATTATAACAATACGAAAACCAGAACTCAATATGTTATTAAATTATCTATTTGGGGATTGGAATGGATTTGGGGATTTTTTGGGAGATATTGTTAAAAAT
>MENC01000129.1:1089-2632 GCA_001768155.1 Bacteroidetes bacterium GWA2_30_7 | reverse complement strand
CTTTCAAGGTACAAAGTGTCTGGACAAAGGTCAATGCCATTAGACCATTGAATACTTCCCAAAAATGGTTTAACTGAATTAAATAAACTTAAGTTCTTTAATTCTTTGAAGAGTCCAATATTCAAATATGGTTTAACGTCAAAACTTTTAACTTCTCCATTACTAAAAGTAATTAAAAGATTAAAGTCATGTTCCGGTTTTACATCTTTTACTCTTGGGTTCATCACGTAATTATTTTAATGGATCTATTTTAAAAATATTTTCACCTTTATTAGCTAATTCCCAGTCTGCCATTAATTCGTCATTATGTATTTCAATCCACGCCTGAACAAGTTTCATTTTATTAGTCTTTAAAGTCCCTTCCAATAATTGACCATCTATAATTGAAATAACTGCTTCTTCATCTTGATATTTAACATGTATATGCGGTAAATTATGTTGTTTATTGTCCAAATAATACATGGAGATGATAATACCGTAAAACATTGAAATTATAGCCATAACTTATTTTTAAAATTATTTCTTAATACAAAGATAATACATTTGGGTGAAAAATCGTAATATTATAAAAACCAAATGCTTCACTTATAAATAAGTCTTAAAGACTTTGGTATTAAAGTTTAAAATTTGACTAAAAGTAAAGCGATTATACGAGAGATAAGAAGATTTTGGAAATAATTTTCTGAAAAATTTTGTAAATGCTAAAAGAACTAAAAAACTACGCACATAGGCGAAGCCTTAGCGTTTCAATCAATGCAAACATACAGCATAGGTGATGTTATGGGCTGCCCATAATCTTAAAGTTTATGAATTTCTTTTGCTTTATTCCAATTCTTCCTCAAAATTGGTTTTGCAAATGTGGTTTCACCATTTGATTGTTCACCAGAAAAATGACAATATTTTTCAGGATAATCTTCATTTTTAAACTTTGTCCAACTTTCATAAGCTTCAGTACACATTGGTTGTTTTGGATTAAATGGAATTTGTTTTCCTGTTCTTATGCAATAACCATTTTGAGTGTTTATACTTTTAAAATTCTGTTCATTATATTTTTTTTCATAATTGTTTTTGTTCTCATAAACATCTTTGTTCTCAACATAACTCTTGTTCTCATAAGTTTTCTTATTACTTGATTTTTCAAATTTTGTTCTGTCAGAGAAAAAAGATGTAAGTTCATCAACCTCTATATTTGAAGATTTGTACTTTTTAGTAAATCCAAAGTTTGCATCTTCAAAAATTGGAACTTTTTTAAATAATAATTCAGATTGTTCTATAACTCTCGCAAAATAATCACATGCTTGGGTATCGAAACTATCTTGTCCATCTATAATTTTTTTAGCAATATTGCCAAATAATGTTGCTTTAGTCATTACGCCTGCCTCAATATTATTATTTTGAGAATAACTATATAAATTCATTGTTGTTAATATTGCTGTTGACTCGTTAGAGTAGTATTTAGCATGAAGTCTTCTTTCATAACGAATTTGAATATTTGGGAATTCTTTAAAAAAGTCAAAATCTTCTTTTTTCATGCTTCTTGAAA
>MENC01000129.1:0-1077 GCA_001768155.1 Bacteroidetes bacterium GWA2_30_7 | reverse complement strand
GTTCATCTGCACGTTCAAATATTTTTTCAATCTCAGCATTTAATTCATTATCCTTTAAAAATTTTGCCATAATATTTATTTTTTAATATTTAATTTGTCATTTTGTTTAAAAATTAATGAACAGATTTTTATTACATAAAAGAATTTAATTTAATTGATTAATCATCATTCGAGTAATTTTATTACCACGTTTTTTTTCAATGGGTTCATAACTTGTGGCTAAACCTAATTCATTCATTAAATTTGAATGCATAAACAATCGACAACAAACGCATACAAATATTTACTCTCATTTATAATTGTTCCTGCATAATACCAAAAGTAAAACTAAAAGCATTAACAAACAAATAGTCTTATACTTCGTCTTATAAACTAAAGACAACCTTAGCAAAAAGAATTATTCCTATTTTTTAGTTGAAATTTCTAATAAATTATTGATTTTTTCGATTGAGGCTTTAAGTTCTTCTATTTGCGATTGATACTGAATATTAGTTGTTTTTAAAGTTTCAATTTCAAGTTTTAAGTTGTTATTTTCTGCATTCAATTCCTGAACAGCTTTAACCAAAGGAACTGTAAATAACGAATATGCAACACTATAATTATCGTTATCATTTTCGGGTTTATGCAGTCCGTTAAAATCGAAACCACATTCTTTTGCAGCTTTTTCAACTTCCTGAGCTATAAATCCTGTCTGACGCATTGAAGATGAGCTGCTATAATCTTTTTCATGAATAATAGTTTCACGTAAACTGTCATTCATATTTTTCATAAGAAATTCATCAAACTTTTTGGTATCAAAATTATAAACTACTGGACGCAGTTTGGTAATAAAATCGAGTCCTTTAACTTCTTCTGTAACATTATTTTTAAATCTTCCATCGGATGGAAAAGTATATGCTACCTGACCTTCGATAACTGTAACATTTGCATCACCTAATCTGATTTTATTACTTGTATTTACATTTGCATTATTTCCAATTATGGTTGAATTAACAAGTCCATCTGCTGAAACATTTGCATTGTATCCGATTGCTGTAAGGTAATTTCCTGAAATATTATTAAAAAGTGCATGATCCC
>MENC01000128.1 GCA_001768155.1 Bacteroidetes bacterium GWA2_30_7 | reverse complement strand
CGTTTTGGCGGTATGTTTTTGTTGCCGATTTCAAAGCACTGTCCTGTCAAGTTAGACAAATGTTTATTAGATGCAGAAACGCTGAAACCCGCACTGTCTCGGCAATAAAATATACCGCCTGTTACCGCCTGGTGTTCTGTCTTCCAGTCTTGTAAACCATTGTCAATATTGAGTTTTCGTGTCTTTGTCATTATACTTTCTTTCTTTACTGTCGGCTTGTGTGTCAGCGTTTTTTATTTTTTAAAAGTGATGGGTATTTTTTTAAATAATTTGACCAACGTGGAAAAAAGCATACTCATTTTGCAGCTTCGGTCTGTGGGCAGATTGAAGAGGCTGTAAAATGTGTATGATTTTGTGTATGGCATTATTTCTTGTCTGATATTGTTTTCCAAAACTGATTAATTTTTATTACATGTGGTTCTATAATGTTGGTTATTGCTTTTTGAGGTTCAAGTTTTCCGATAGCTTCTTGTAATTTTTGCTTACTTCTAGGTGTCCCAACAAATGATTCGATTAGTTTATAGTCCTTGTTATTAATGTTCAAACAAACTGGAATTTTAATTTGTGAAGAAAAGTCGAAATTCTTTGTCTTATAATCTTCAACGCCTTGTGTCAGCATAATTACAACAACTCCTTTTGAACGCAGAACTCTTAAAATGTCTTCAAGTGCTTTACTTGCATTTTTGTTTTTCAAATAAACGTGTGCTTCGTCCACAACAATAACATAGCGTAAAGGTTTTATTCTGTCTGCTGTTGGTTCTGTGTCATTAGTTGAACTGAACTCCGCAAGTAAATATTTAAGAGTCAAAAAAACACAAAGTTGTCGCAATGTGTCTGAAAGCTCTATTGGTAAATTAATGTATAAACTTTGCTCATAAATTTTCTTGCTGTCAGGATTGGAGTTTTCGCTGAAAATATTTGTTGCAAGGTCTGAAACGATACTATACAAAGTGTCGGGAGCAATACCATTATTTTCGTAATAGCTTTCTAATGCTTCAAAGATGTCAGCTAATGTTGGATGTGTGTGTTTGTAGTTATCAGGATGTAATGTTTGTAAACCTACTTGCTGGTCAAAGCAATCAGTAATAACGGTTTGCAAAATATGTTTTTGTCTTGCACCAAGTTGTGTTGCGATTGTGCAAACAAAGTCAACAAATGATTTGATATTAAACTCCTGTGTTCGTTTGTCATTAAGATTTACAAAACTCAAAGGATTTAAACCCATTGGACATTTTTTCAAATCAACCATTTTGCAAGCAGTACCATCAAAAAATGTTTTCAATCGGTCAGGGTTTCCTTCGCCTTTGTAATCAAAGAAGATAAATTTTAATTCATTTTTCGATTGTGTTGAAATTTGATATAGAAGGTCTTTTACTAATTCCGTTTTACCTGAACCTACCATACCTGCAATAGCAATATTGCAACTGTCAAACTCATTCAGGTCATTGATACGAAGTTTTACTTCTTGGTCTTTTTCATCTTTCCCAAGACATATTTGAATTAGATTTCCATAAGATTTAATTTCGTTTTGTTCATCTGATTGCTGAATAAACGGATTAGTTTCATTTATTAGTTCTAAACCGTTTTTTACAATTTTCATAAGATAGGAAATGTGAAATCCCCCTGTTATGTTTTTGTCTTCTAACTCAGTATTGATTTTTTCCAATCCAAAATCTAAATGCCTTTTAAATAGTTTCACAAAATCATCTTCTGTAAGAATTTGATTGTAGTGCTGGTCAAGCATTGCTTTATAAATTGCATAGTAGGATTTATCGTCTGCCGAAACACCGAATAATGCTCTTTCATCCCGCCAATCTTTGCCGTCTGAACCTATTTGAGTGTCATCCAATAGTTCAAATTTTTTATTTAGTTGCAAACTCAAACAAAAACCAACTCTTGCAATAATCCCATCATATTTGAAATTATAAAGAGTTGTAAGTTGGTCTATCAACTCCGAATTGCGTTTACTTATTCTAATTCTCATAGCTCTGGAAATATCCTTGTTTAAAATTAGTGCTGTTGTTCTTGTTTTCTAATAGATAAGTTTGTGCAACATTTGTTTGCATCAACTTAAATCTTGAAGGTGGAATTTCATTGTTAGTTGCCATTAATATTACTTGACTTGCAAGGTCTGGATAATAGTTTAATAAAATATTCTTGATGTGTTCATCATCTAATCTACCTAGTGGCGTGTCAATAAAAATTGGAAACTCCTGAATTGAAAGAGATAAAATTGATTTTATCAAACTTGAAATGTAAATTTGTTTTTCTCCTTGTGATAATGATTCTTTATGTCTTGTTACTCCCTCTTTGTCTAGTAATGTAATTTTTAATCCGTCATTATCTGGTAATGGTTCTGCCTTAACTCCCGCAACAAAATTATCATTGTTGCCATCTTGTAATTTGTGCATCAACTTTTGCATTTCTTCAAAAATTGCTGATTCAAGAGTTGAACATTTACTTCTCTTTTGCTCATCAATAAATGATTTCAATGCTTTAATGTATTGATTCGCCTTGTCTAATTTTTTTCTTTTCTGTTCTGATACTTCAATTTTCTTTATTAGGATTTGTAATCGCTGATTATCTGCTACAATACTTTTCTTTAACTGACTGACTTGATTTTGTAATGCTCCTTTTTCTTCAATAAGT
This sequence comes from Bacteroidetes bacterium GWA2_30_7, assembly GCA_001768155.1. GTDB lineage: Bacteria > Bacteroidota > Bacteroidia > Bacteroidales > GWF2-33-38 > GWA2-31-9. The sequence goes on along the minus strand of MENC01000128.1, from coordinate 3,398 downwards.
TTTTCAATTTTTCTTTCAGCATCATTCTTATTGTTGGTGTATTTGATAACTTCTTCATCTTGCTGGTCAGATTCAATTTTTTTAATCAATCTATCAATTTCAGAAATTTCATTTTTTACTCTGTTAAAGTTATCAATAGTTTGTTCAAAAATGTCTTTTGATTGCTTTCTAATGTATTGAAATGTTTCGCTGATTAAATCTTTATCTGACTTATTCAAATCGTGTTCAAAATCAAGTTCGTTTGTATCATCAACTTTACCAAATACATCTTCAATAATTTTTTTCGCTTTTTCAGCATAAAACATTTTTTTTGAAAATGAAATATCTCCGTCTGTCGGGAATGGTGGATTATTAAATAATTTTTCTAAAAGCTGATTATTCTTTTCAATCAGCTCATTCCGTTTTTCTTGAAGCGATGAATCTTCTTCTTGTTTTGCAAGGTGTTCTGTTACTTCCTCTAGTTTACCTGCTGAAACTGCAAAAGGAATGATTTCACTCAATTGATTGAATTTATTTTCCAATTCTTTTCCTTTTAGTTCCAGTTCTTTCTTGTTTTTGTATAATTCATCTAAACTTCCAGCATTCAAAACTTTGTTGCTGTGTTTCACTAAAAATGTTTCGTATTCAGTAATTTTTTGTTTTAAATCCAACAATGAAATTTCTTTATCTAAAATTTCATTTTCTTTTTTCTCAATTTCTTCAACATTATGTTGAATACCTTTTTCTACAGAATTAATTTGTTGTTTAACAGTTGACGTTGCACTTTCTTTTCTTAAACCGTCAGTATAGGTTTCTAAATCTGCAACAAGTGTTTCATAAATATCAAGTCCTAATATTTTACCCAAGGCATCATTTAAAACACTTCCTTCTTCCTTTGTGGAAAGTTCAGCCCAATTCGCAATTTTTTCAGCATCAAAAAACACAAATTTTGCAGCTTCAATAGGTATTAAATAATCGTTGACGAAAACCTTTTTTTCATCATCAGTTTTAAATATATTATTCTTAATGCCTTCAATAGAAATTTCTATTTTTTCATTAGTAGAGTTTACTTCAAAGGTCCTTTTTAAAATACATTTATAATTGTTGCCTGATCTTATTTCAAGCGTGTCGGGTAATTCAATTTCGCTTAATTGAATTTCAACAGAAAATTTATCTTCACCATTTTTTGCACTACCCCAGTTTAGTGAACTTTTTAGGAATTTTAAATAGTTACCTTCTTTCTGAATTTCTCTTTTGAAATTCTCGTCAATTTTAGCAATGTCCTCCCCATAAATACACCAAACTAAAGACATTAATAAATTGGTTTTACCATAGCCATTTTTTCCTCCGATGAGAATTATATTTTTATCGTCTGTTGTTCTAAGGTCAATTGAATTTGAACCTTGATACTGACGGAAATTAGTTAGTGTTATTTTATCTATTCTCATTTTCTATTGAATTTTCTATTTCTTTATCTATACTCTGTTGAATTAAAGCGTTTCGCTTTAATAATTTTTTTGTTTTTTCTGCTTCAAGTAATTTTTGAACAGAAGTTAAAGCCACTTTATTTGACTTGCAATGCTTTTCAAGTTCTTCATTATGGGCTTGTTGTAAGTTTGATATTCTACTCATTTTTGTTTATTAAAGTTGAAGTTCATTTTTTTTAAGATTTCTATTTGTTCGTTCGTGAGTTCATTTTTTTGAAATGCCTTTTTATTTAGATAGCAAAAGCGGTATAATGCTCTTTCTTCTTTGCTTGATGAACTTGCACTTGGCCATTTTTTTTCGTCAATAAGAAAATTTATAAGTTTTTTCGTTTCTATTTTCCAATCATTAGCCCTTGCAATTGTTTCATCAATAGGAAAACCAATACTTCTAAACAATGCTTCTTTTTCTTTATCTAAATTTCCGTTTTGAAATGCTTTTCGTGCTTTATATCCCAACGAATACAGTGCTCTCTCACTTTTATCAGAAGAGGATATGCTTGGCCACTTATTTTTATTTACTTCTCTGAATTTTTTTAATTCAATAAATTTTTCGTTCCAGTTCTTTGAATTTTCAATTTCTTGAAAGTTCATATCATTGTATTTTTTGCAGCTTAAGCCTACAAATGCATTTTTAAAGAAATGGAATTTTTTGCTCTCATCAACTTTAATATTGGTTAAAATACTTCTTTCGTTTGTGTCTGGTCTAAATTGTAATACAAATTCTACAATTTCAGAAATATGTATTGGCGAATCTTGTGTAAGCAAATAATCCTCAACTAAATCTCTTATTGTTCCACCTTTAAAATTTTCTTTTTCATCTTCCCATTTCCGTAAAGCGTATGTGCTTGTTCTGCCAAAACAAACAAATATACTTTTCTCTCTTATCAAACTGCCCCTAATTGAATCAATAGTTTTTTTGATGCACGGATATTTTTCATTTAAAACATTTTCAATTTCTTCAACAGTCATTGGATTTGAAAATTCATTCAAAATATCAAAGCAATATTCGTGTAATTGCTTGAAAGTATTTCTCTCAAATGTCAAGTATCCGTCAGAATTTACAACAAGCTCAAATTCGTTATAAATGATTGCTTCGCAAACTGTATATATTTCATCATAAAATGCTTTGCCGTCTTCATTTAAAAAATCGTATAGATAACCTTGAAAGTGCAATGAATATGATTCAGTTATTTTTTCGTTTACTTTTAAATAGATGTCCGAAACAAATTTTTCAAAATCAAAACAGTCAAATATGAGAGAATGTATTAAGTAACAATTCGTGTAATTTTTTTTATTTACTGTTTTTCTTTTACCATAAATTATTTCATTGTCCCCTAAAATTGAATGTGTTTTTTTTAAAAAAATTCCGAAAATTATACTGTAAAAAGGAATATTAAAATTAACTTCTTCGCTTTCGTTTATTTTATTTGCAAACGACTTGTCAATGGTTAAAAATTCATTTAATTGGCTTATATTATAGTTTACCAAATCATCAGGAACAAGATTAGAAACAAATAAAAAATAACTTTGAATTTCATCTTCTAATTTAGATTTCACTTGCCTAACTCTTTCCCTTGTTATATTTAGCTCTTTAGCAATTGTATCTATAGTTGCATTTGTTGTGTTGTTGTTTGTATATAAAAGTTCAAATATTTTCTGTTGTATTTCTGAAAAGAGTTGACCAGAGTTAATCAGATAATTTAATAAAGCAAAGAGTTTGATTTTGCCAGTTTCATCAAATACATTTTCAAACTGTTCTTCAAAATTTTCAGGTAGATTTGCAAAGGTTGTTTTTACAATTAGTTTAGTGTATACCTTACTTAATTGGTCTTTTTGAATTGTTTGTAAAACATTTACAAATCTTATCAATTCAAGTTTCAGCTTCTCTAATTCTTCTACTGACCTTTTCCCAATGTTCCTTATGTTTTTAAA
>MENC01000127.1:1537-7588 GCA_001768155.1 Bacteroidetes bacterium GWA2_30_7 | reverse complement strand
ATAACCGGAAATACTGGATATATTTACCAAATAGATACAACTGCAAACTTTAATTCGCCTTTATTTTTAGAAGGAACTTCTGCGATAAATTCATCGCAAATTGATGTTTCAAATTTGTATTTTGGTACAACTTATTATTGGCGAGCTTCGGCAAAAAGTGCGGTTGATACTTCAAGTTGGTCGGCTGCATGGAATTTTACAACTGCAAATTCAATTACCAATGTAACACCTTCAAACGGAGCAACTAATGTTTCAATAAATCCATTGCTTGATTGGAATCCACTAACCGGTAATGATGGTTATTTATGTGAAATTGATACATCTCCTAATTTTAATTCAGGGTTACATCAAATTTTAACATCAGCAATAAACAGTTCTCAAATTAATGCATCAGGACTAATGTATGGAACTACATATTACTGGCATGCAGCTATAAAAGATGCAGTTGATACTTCAGATTGGTCGTTGTCATGGAAATTCACAACTGCTTATGAACTAACAGTTGCACCAACTCTTGTAAGTCCTGCAAATAATAGTATCGACCTATCTTACACTTCTGTTGGAATTGAATGGGCTTCGAGTGCTGGAGCAGTTAATTATCAATATCAGTATAGTACCGATATAAGCTTTAATACAGGCACTTACAGTAATAATACATCATTAATTACAGGAAATATTTCTGGATTATATCCTCATACTATTTACTACTGGCGTGTTCGAGGAATGAATGCAAATGGATACTCACCTTGGTCAACAACCTGGCAATTTACAACTCAAAGTGCAGTTCTGACAGCACCAATATTGGTTTCTCCTGTAAATAATTCAACCGGTGTTGATTATAACTCAGTAACTCTTGATTGGAATTTGGTTTACGGAGCATCAAAATATATTTATGAAATTAGTCCTGACAGTACTTTTACTACAGGAGTAACAACCGATTCGTTAAATTTTACTGAAAAATCTTTTATAGGATTAGCAACTAACACACAATATTTCTGGCGTATAAAAGCTTCTGATGGTGCAGTAGAAAGCAATTGGTCGGAAGTTTGGAATTTCAGAACAATGTTTCCGGTAGGAATTAGTGAACTTGAAAATCAATTTATAAAAATCTATCCTAATCCTGCTAGTGAGCAATTAACAATGTCCACGTCATTGAGAGGAACGAAGCTATCTTTTCAATTTTTTATATACGATTTATCTGGAAAAGAAATATATAAAGCCGAACTAAAAGAAAGTATGCAAACTATTGATATATCGGATATTAAATCGGGAGTTTATGTTCTTCAAGTTATATCAGGAAAAGATTTAATTTTAAGAAAACAAATAATCAAATTGTAATACTTCAAAATTTACAATGTACGATTGCTTAAACTACGGTCAAGTTTAAAAAAATTACGATTTTAGATATACGATTGCTTAAACTACCGTTCCCTAAATCGTACATTTAGATTTACACAATGCTCAAAAAAATTAAATTAAATTAACCTTTATATATAGAGTAATGAGAAAAAGTATTATTTTCGTCAAAAAATTTACTATATGGAATTAGTACAACCTGGTATAGGCTTAATTTTCTGGATGTTATTATCATTTACACTACTTTTGATAATACTTCGCAAATTTGCTTGGAAACCTATTTTAAAAGCATTGAAAGATAGAGAAAATTCTATTGAAAATGCTTTGCAATCTGCTCAAAAGGCAAAAGAGCAAATGGAACAATTGACTTCAGATAATGAAAAAATCATTAACGAAGCAAAAAAAGAGCGCGACCGTTTAATGAAAGAAGCAAGAGAAGTAAAAGAAAAAATTATTTCAGATGCGAAAGATCAAGCTCTTATCGAAGCTCATAAATTAACAGAAGCATCTCGTCAAGCTATTGAGAATGAAAAAGCTGCAGCAATGACAGATATTAAAAACTTAGTAGCAACTTTATCAATTGATATTGCTGAAAAAATTATTCGACAAACGCTAGAAAATAAAGAAAAGCAAAAAGAATTAATTCAGTCACTTCTTAAAGATGTAAAACTTAATTAAGTAATATTTAAAATGTAATATGTAATATTTTATGGATTTATTCAAATTTCAAAAACAACTTGTTGATACATTCTCTATTTCACTCAAATATTACATGTTAAATATTACATATTAAATACTACTAAGATGAATTACAGCAAAATTTCGGTTCGTTACTCAAAAGCTCTATTTGAGTTAGCAAAAGAAAAAAATTTAATTGAAGAAGTTAGAAGTGATATAAAACTCATTTACGAATCATTTTCGGTTCCTGAATTTTCAATTTTACTTAATAGCCCGATTGTAAAAAACTCTGTAAAATTTGAAATTCTAAAAAAAGTTTTTTCAAATAAATTGAATTCATTGACTTTCTCTTTTTTAAAGATGATTGTTGATAATAAAAGAGAAAACCATTTAAACGATATATCAAGAAATTTCTTAGATTTTTATAAAAAAGATAAAGGCATTAAATCTGCAGTGTTTACTACAGCTGCTGATATTGATAATAATTTACTTACATCAATAAAAAAAGTTATTAAAGAAGTTTTTAATTCAGAAATAGAGTTAGAACATATTATACAAGAAGATATTCTGGGTGGTTTTGTATTGAGAGTAGAAGACCAGCAAATAGACTCAAGCGTTAGTTCAAAACTACGAACACTGAAGAGAAATCTAATAAATACATCATTTGAAATTAAATTACCTAATTTGAAAAATAATTAATTTGTAAGATTTAAAATGTAATATAATATGAACATTTCGCAATAAATCTTAAATCGTAAATCGTAAATCGTAAATCTTAAATAAATATGGCTGATATTAAACCTGCTGAAGTATCTCAGATTTTAAAACAACAAATAGAAGGATTTAAAACTAAATCAGAACTAGAAGAAGTTGGAGTTGTTCTGCAAATTGGAGACGGAATAGCTCGTATTTACGGGCTTTCTAATGTTCAGGCAAACGAAATGATTGAATTTGCAAATGGTGCAAAAGGAATTGTTTTGAATCTTGAAGAAGATAATGTCGGAGCGGTATTATTAGGACAATCAGAAGAAATTAAAGAAGGAGACGTTGTAAAACGTACCGGAGAAATTGCTTCAATTATGGTTGGCGAAGGACTTTTAGGAAGAGTTATAAATACTATTGGAGAACCATTAGACGGTAAAGGTCCAATACAAGGTCAGTTATACAATCTCCCGCTTGAAAGAAAAGCACCTGGAGTTATTTACAGACAACCTGTAAAACAACCGTTACAAACTGGCATTAAGGCAATTGACTCAATGATTCCGATTGGAAAAGGTCAACGAGAATTAATAATTGGCGACCGTCAAACCGGCAAAACTGCAATTGCTATTGATACAATTATTAATCAAAAAAATACTCACGAAACCAAAAATCCAGTTTATTGTATTTATGTTGCTATCGGGCAAAAAGGCTCTACTATAGCTCAGATAGTTAAAACACTCGAAAAACACGACGCATTAGGATATACAACAATTGTTGCTGCAACTGCATCAGACCCGGCAGCTTTACAATTTTATGCTCCATTTGCAGGAGCTGCAATTGGCGAATTTTTCAGAGATACCGGTAGAGATGCGTTAATTATTTATGACGATTTATCTAAACAAGCTGTTTCGTATCGTGAAGTTTCTTTATTATTAAGACGACCACCGGGACGTGAAGCATATCCGGGCGACGTATTTTATTTACACTCAAGATTACTTGAAAGAGCTGCAAAAATCATTGATTCTGATGAAATTGCTAAAAAAATGAACGATTTACCAGATATTCTTAAACCTTTAGTAAAAGGTGGAGGCTCGTTAACAGCACTTCCAATTATTGAAACTCAAGCCGGCGACGTTTCTGCATACATTCCTACAAACGTAATTTCTATTACCGATGGTCAGATTTTCTTAGAGTCAAACCTATTTAACTCAGGAGTTCGTCCGGCAATTAATGTTGGTATTTCTGTATCAAGAGTTGGTGGAAATGCACAAATTAAATCGATGAAAAAAATTGCCGGCACATTAAAATTAGACCAAGCACAATATCGAGAATTAGAGGCATTTGCAAAATTTGGTTCCGATTTAGATGCAGCAACAAAAGCAGTTCTTGATAAAGGAGCTAAAAACGTTGAAATTCTAAAACAAGGGCAATATTCTCCGGTAAATGTTGAAAATCAAATTGCTATAATTTATTGTGGAACAAAAGGTTTATTAAAAGATGTTCCAGTTAAAAAGATAAGAGAATTTGAACGTTCTTATATCGAATTTCTTGAAAATAAACATCCGGATATTTTAGAATCACTTAAAGCAGGAAATTTATCAGACGAAATAACTAAAAAACTTGAAGAAGTGGCTTTGGATATAGCTTCTAATTATAAACTTAATTAAGTAATATTTAAGATTTAATATGTAATATTTTATGGAAATCTTGAAATGCAAATACGATTATTAAATTTTACATATTAATTATTACATAAATTTGAAATGGCAAATTTAAAGGAAATCAGAGTTAGAATCACGTCTGTAAACTCAACTAAGCAGATAACTAGCGCTATGAAAATGGTATCTGCTGCTAAATTACGCAGAGCTCAGGATAATATATTACAACTTAGACCTTATGCAACAAAATTACATGAAATATTATCAAATGTATCAATGAATGTTGATGCTTCCGATGATAATATTTATGCTCATAAAAGAGATATACATAAAGTACTTATTGTATTAATTACCTCCAACAGAGGCTTATGCGGTTCGTTTAATACAAATGTCATAAAAAAAGGAATTCAATTAGCTAACGAAGTATATATTCCTGCAAATATTGACGTTAGTTATATGACTATTGGAAAAAAAGCAAGAGATTTTATAAAATCAAGAGGATTAAAATTGGCAAATAGTAATGTAACTATTTTTGAAGATATAAGCTTTTCAAATATTTCTACTGTTGCAGAAGAAATTATGAGATATTTTTCAGAAGGAAGTTTTGATAGAATTGAATTTGTTTATAATCAATTTAAAAATGCTGCTGTTCAGAATTTAATTGTCGAACAATTTCTTCCAATCGAAGTCGTAGAAAGCAATAGCAAATACAGAGTTGATTATATTTTCGAACCTAACGAAGAATATATTGTAAAAGAATTAATACCTAAATCATTAAAAATACAATTCTATAAAGCAATTTTAGATTCTATTGCATCGGAGCATGGAGCCAGAATGACTGCAATGCACAAAGCAACCGAAAACGCAACCGATTTAGTAAGAGACCTTAAACTTCATTATAATAAAGCTCGTCAAGCTGCAATTACTAAAGAAATCCTCGAGGTAGTATCTGGTGCTGAGGCACTTAATGGTTAATGGTTAATGAAAATTTATCAGAATTTTCAATTATACAATTCTACATACATATAAAACCATTCGACTTAGGATTGAAGTTTGAAGGGAAAACATCCGAAGTTTTAAAAATTTCGGATGTTTTTATTTTGAAGCAACTATCCAAAACCTGTCAGATTTGGAAACTGAAAGCAATAATTTAGACAGGATTAACAAGATTTACCGGTTTTATATGTTAATCCTGTAATTCCCGAAGTAAAATTGGGATAAACTCTGTCGAAAAAACAAAATAAAAATCCAATAATCCTCAAATCCAATAAATCTTAGTTCAGACAATAAATTAAAATATTATTAAAATTTAATTTGGTATTTGGATTTATTGGGATTAATTTTATCAGATTAAAAATCATAAAACAATGGAACGGTTAATTTTAAAATTAAAACTGTCATTAGTTATTTGCATTAATCTAATTTCAACATTAATATTTGCACAGGGTTGGGAATTAAATTATTTATTACCCGAAGGCAACTCTTTATCTTCTGTTCATTTCGAAAACGATAGCATTGGTTATGCTGTTGGTTATAATGGTACTATAATCAAAACTATTAATGGTGGCTCAAATTGGTTAGTACAATCTGTTGGGTTATATCCAAATCTCAATTCGGTATTTTTCGTTAACCAAGATACGGGCTTTGCGGTAGGCAA
>MENC01000127.1:0-1487 GCA_001768155.1 Bacteroidetes bacterium GWA2_30_7 | reverse complement strand
AACAATTGGACATATACATTTTATAATTCAACAGCTTTTTTAAATTCAATATATTTTGCAAATAAAGATACAGGATATATTGTTGGTGGTGGCGGTTTAACTTTAAAAACTTTAAATGGAGGTAATGACTGGAGTTCGCAAACAAGTAATACTAATCAAAGTTTATATTCTGTTTATTTTTCTGATGTAAATATAGGCTATGCGGTTGGGTTAAATAGTACAATTATTAAAACTACTAATGGAGGAAATTCATGGAATCAACAGACTTTTGGTACAAATTACGATTTACGGTCAGTATTTTTTACAGACTCCCTTAATGGTTTTATTGTTGGAGGACAATTTCCAAGTATAATATTAAAAACAACTGATGGAGGAATTAACTGGTCATCACAGGTTGTAAATAATTTATTTTATCTGAGTTCAGTTAATTTTTCAAGTTCCAACACTGGCTATATTGTTGGGTATGATGGGACTATATTTAAAACAACAAATAGTGGAAATAGTTGGGATACAATATCAGTATATAATGGAAATTTTTTAAGCAATATTTATTTCCCAAATTCTGATTGTGGTTATTTGGCAGGAGCAGGAATAATTTTAAAAACTGTCGATTTGGGAAATAATTGGACTCCGCTTGCAGAAAGCCCCAAAGATATAAATACTGTTTATTTCTTAAATTCTGATACAGGTTTTGCCGTAGGTATTAATGGGAAAATATTTAAAACTACAAATGGCGGTGTTAATTGGATTGAAAATATTAGCGGTACTACAAATTCATTAACTTCCATATCGTTTCCGAGTGCCGATACTGGCTATATAGCAGGGAGATTTGGAACAATTCTGAAAACAACAAATGGAGGAGATTCATGGAATATTCTTTCTTCTGACTCCCTTTATGATATGTCAAGTATTTTCTTTGTAAACAACAGCATCGGATATGTAATATTTGTTAATTCAGCTTTACTTAAAACAATTGATGGCGGAAATTCTTGGGAATATTTACCATCAACAGGAGCATATAGTCCATCATCCGTATTTTTTTTAAATGCAGATACGGGGTTTGTTACTGGGCAATATTGGGGTCAAATTTGTAAAACTACAGATGGTGGTTACAATTGGACAATCATTAATACTAGTATAGGTCTTTCTTCTATTTTTTTTACTGATTCACAAACTGGTTATGCAGCAGGTGGTATTTGCTGTGAACCTTTATTTGGTGGTGCTCAACAAATTTTAAAAACTACAGATGGTGGTAATTCATGGAATATTCAAGTTACTCCAAATGATAATTATTTAGGTACTATTTATTTTATAGATGCTGATAATGGTTTTGCTGTTGGTGCTTATGGAACATTATTAAAAACCACAAACGGCGGCATTACATGGATAGAAAAAAATAAAATTAATGAAACCAACAATATATCAATCTACCCCAACCCCTCAACCAATAATATCACAATACAATTACCCCCCGAAACTTCCCCTCT
>MENC01000126.1:1978-7926 GCA_001768155.1 Bacteroidetes bacterium GWA2_30_7 | reverse complement strand
GAGGGTAAAAATAAATAAAAATTTCCCACTTCCAACCATTTCATTCCACTTTTTCCCACTTTGTTAATAACTTTTAAATTTTGTGAATTATTGCATCAAAATAAATTTATTTTTAGGCTGAAAATCAGCAACTTAAAATATAAAATTATTAAAATGACTGATTGTTAAATGATTAGTGAAACTTTTTGGGTGGAATTTCAGTAAGAGAGGGGTTTGAAAAAGGCAGTTATGTGTTGAATGGTTTATTAATTATACTTCTTGACTAGTTTTTTACTAACAGACTAAATTTATAAAGACTTGTCAACCTCTACTTTGAGATGCTGAAGCAAGTACAATATAATTGTAAAGTGTAATATTTAGACACTTTGAATATATTTCAGATTATGCTATAGAAAATGGAGAAGTTTTACATTTTAAAAGATTCATGAGTCATTATAAAAATAAAACAAAAGAAGCATATATTCACACTAATACAAAGGGACTTGATTAAATAAAAAATCAACACAATAAGTTAAATATTTTGCAAAAGATATTTGACAATTGAAATAAATGATTTACTTTTGATAATATCACATTATTTAGTTTATAATTTTATGTAACTCAATTATTGCGAAAAACATCAACTATCTGTAAATGTACAAATAAACACAAACGGAGATCATGAAAAATACATGTAAAGTGAGTATACGGATGTTAGTGGCAATGCAAATAAAACAAACTAACCAATAAACAAGAAATTTTAGAGAATGGAATTACCAATTGGAAAAATATCAGGTACCCAACTTGACAATATTTTTGAAGAGTCTATAAAATATCATATTGACAATTTCTACAAAACTATTTCTGAATACGAGCCAACGCAACTTTATAGTAATTGGCGATCTATTGTAAGGTCTATTGAAGAATTAATTAATATTCCCTTGGAACTATCCAATTCTGATGAAATTGACGTATTCCTTAGGTTAAACATCAACTTTCTTGACCCAAATAATCTTCCACATTTAAAGAGAATTATTGAACTGTTAGAAAACAAATTTGAAAAAAATATTGCCATTAGATTTCAGCAATTAACATTGATGTGTTCCGCAATAAATGAATCATACAAAAGCCATGGAATTTTCAAACAGCAGGGAAATAAGTTAAATTTATCCGACACTAAAAATTGTATTGAATATGTTCAGTCAAGACGAGCTTATTATGTTACAACATTAAATTTAATTCCAAAAATAGCAAAGGGGTCAAAAGTAGTTAACTATTTGGATACATTAAATTTTCTACAATATACAATGGATAGTTGTTTAGTAAATATAACGACAGCCTATTATAACTTACTTCTAAATCATTGTTTGCCTGACTTTGAGATGGAATCTGATGGTGTTATTGCAAAGCGAAATTTTGAATACAACCACTTGGAAGGTTTCTTTATGGAGCCTGAGCGTCTTTCTCTAATTGACCAAATAGAATTACGTCCGGATATTATTGTTCATAAGAATATGTTGTCAAAATCAAGCAATAAAATATTCTCATTCAGTGAAGTTGCAAATACAATGGCATTAATTGAGGGTGCATTTGATAAATATAAAATAAGTAAAAATATTGAATTTAAAGAACTGAACTCTCTTTTTTGTGATATAAGTGTTTATCTTATTGATGACTTCCATATTATTATAGAAGAAACGGACTTTAAAAAAATTGTTCAAAAGTATAAATCATTAATTCTGTATTCACATTCATCAGATTATTTTGAAAACCTAAATAATTATTATCCATTTCAAAGATTAGGAACTACATATTACTCAACAGTGATTTTACTTTCTCGACTTGTTTACAGGACATTATCTCAATCTTTATTAAAAAACAAAACGTTCCAAATTCATTCTGGATTTGTTTTTGAAGATAAAGCTTCAAAAATTCTTGAAGATAAAGGTTTTAAACCGACTGGAATTACAAGAATAAACCATAAAGAATTTGACTTAATCACGATTAAAAACAATAAGGTATTCAATTTTCAATGCAAAAACAATTTTATTGATATTTCAAGAGTATGCTATGACTACAAGAAAATAGGAAGATTCAATAAGCGCCTATGTAAATATTATGAGAATGCTTTGATTAAGGAAGAACAAAGAGAAGCACTTATTAAAACAAAAACGGATATCAATGACATTGAGCATTTTGTAATTTCTAGATTTCCTGTAATTACTAGAAATACAAGGATAATTAATTTGACTGATCTAGTCAATTGGGAATCAAAACGATAGATTGATTGAATGAAAAAATATACTGCAAATTATACATATACAAATCCCAATTTTGTGATTCAGAATTTGGTTGAAAATCCTATAAAGAGTGATTATCTTCCGATTTTATACGTTCTAAAGAATATTTTACAACGTGGATTTCCGACAACTCTATCTAAATACCTGCAATCTAAAATTGGCGAAATTCATAATCTTGATAATTTCAATGATAGATTTTTATTCGCAACCAAACAGACACCAATCTGGAATAACACGATAAAAGGAGATAAAGAACGAAATTATTATCCCGCCAAGGATTTCTTTGAAAGAATAATTCCAAACGAATTTGGGGTATATTCTTTTGTTCAATCTTTAATCATTCCTGAAATTGAGATAAATGAGATTGTTGGTGAAGAAAATAGAAATTTCATCAATCAACAAGTTGATTTTTATTTGCCTCAGGCGAAACTTGTTATTGAAATTGACGGACAGCAACATAAAACTGATGAAGTAACAAGAGTTTCCGATACAACCAGAGATAATTATCTTTCAGGACAAGGAGTTACTACTATAAGAATAAGTACATCAGAACTACAAAATGGCAGTTACACTGAAAAAGTAAGACTGATTTTAGAACATCTTTCAAGGTTTGATAAACTATTAACTTTTTACAAAAGTGCTTGTGAGAAAATAGAAGCAAATCGAATGAGTGATACAGAAATTAAAACCAAATTATTGCCTACGGCAATAATTCGTTTTCAGGTTTTACTCATAGAGTTAATTACATACAATTATTTAAACTTTAACGAAAATTGGAATTTCAATATTCTATCGAATGAAGATTTGGGTAATTTCCCTGAATTAGCAATCATTGATTTGCATATTTGGTTAGATAACCTTTATCAACTCAAAAACAAAAAAAAACTTGAAAAGCCAAATTATAATATCAAAATTACTAACAAACAAAGCGAATTTGTACCAACTACCAAAGCCATAAACATTGACTTCTCATTATTTAAAAGATATTCTGATGAGAATAAATTAAATCCTGATGTGATTTATTTGCGAACTGATTATTTTGATATAGTCAAAGACAAAAATTATTTCAGAGTTAGTACCGCCGAGCCAATAAATTACAATGTTACGGACGAAGATAAACCCGTTTTAGAGTTCTTTTTACAAAACATTTTTGATAAAATAAAATTCCGAGAAGGTCAATTTCCAATTATTTCAAATGCGTTGAATCGAAAAGATACAATAGGGTTATTGCCAACTGGCGGTGGTAAATCCTTATGCTATCAACTTCCTTGTTTATTACAACCAAGTATCAATTTCGTTGTTTGTCCTATTAAATCATTGATGTATGACCAAAACGAAAATTTGGTAAATATGCTTATCACTAATGTAAGTTTCATAACCAGTGATTTAGACAAAGAAGAACGCAGACAGATAGAAACGGATTTTGAGCAAGGACGATATTTATTTGTTTGGATTTCACCAGAGAAATTTCAAATACCTTCATTTAGAGAAAAAATTTCTTCAATAATTGCCAATTTTTCAATTGCTTATGCTGTTGTTGATGAAGTTCATTGTTTGTCGGAATGGGGACACGATTTTAGAACCTCTTATCTAAATTTGGCAAAAACAATAGACAAATTAAGTCCTAAAGATGAAAACGGAGATGGGAAAATTAAGTTTATTGGATTAACGGCAACAGCTTCCGTAAATGTTCTAAAAGATATAAAAATTGAGTTTTCAAGGAGAAAACAGAGGCTTGAAGATGAAAATATAAAATCGCTTTTAGACTATAGCCGTAAAGAATTACAGTTTGAAGTAATTAATGACAACGGATACAAAAGAGAAAAAATACAATCTCTAATAAATGAATTGCGAGAAAATGAAAGCTTTACTGAAACAAAAGAAAAGGCAGGTATAATTTTTACACCAAATGTAAATGGTAATTACGGTTGTTTTCCTCTTTCAAATCATGTGAATATTTATTATCAAAATAAAGTAAATTGGTTTTCAGGTGAAGTACCAAAAATCAAAAGCAAATTGTTAATTGAAGCCACTAAAATTACAAATATAGATTTCATTGAAAATGAAATCAAGTTGATTCTAAAAAAAGAAGGCTTAAATATAGCTTTAGTGAAACGTATTATTGATAATAAACTATATGAGATTAAGGCAACTAGAAATCCTAAATGGTATCAATTATTAATAGGTAATGACATCCCTGTAATGAGCAAGGAAGAATTTACCAATCATAAAATTCAAGTTCAAAAGGATTTTAAAAAAGATAAATATCAAATTTTAGTTGCAACAAAGGCATTTGGAATGGGTATTGACAAACAAAATATTTTTTACACTTTTCATTTTGGGTTACCTAGTTCAGTAGAAGCATTATATCAAGAAGCAGGAAGAGCAGGCAGATGGGATAAAAATCGAAATGAAAACAAATGGAAAACTGGGAAATGCTTTGTGCTTTATTCACCTGAAACATTAGAAGCTGATAAAGTTGAGAGACTTTTTCATAAGGATACAACTTTTGCTGAAATGAAAAAAATCAGCGATATAGTTAAATGGGATGGTAAGGATATTTTTCAGCAAGTTCACCTTTTTATTAAAGATCAGAAAGACATTGAAGATGATTTTGAAATTATTAAGGGCATTATAAATCTGTATTTTAAGAGTGAAACCAAAGTAAGAATATTTTGGAATGATGCATTATCAAAACTGGATATCAAATCTGATGTTTTGCAAAAAGCAATATATAGATTAAGTTTATTGGGTATTGTTTCAGATTGGACAACAGACTTTAATACTCATTATGAAGTTCACTTCAATGTTGTAAATGATTCTGCAATTGTAAAAAGTGTATCAAGTTATATTGCAAAATATGAACCCAATACAGATGTTGCCACAGAAATTTCGAAAATAAAGAAATCAAGTGTTTTAGAAAAATCAATTTGGTATTTACTAAACTGGACTTTCGAGAATATTGCGTATAACCGCAAACAATCATTAAAAACGTTGTCTGATTGGTGTAGTCAATTTGAAGATAGCGATAGTTTTAAAAGCCGTATTGATAGTTATTTTATTTTTTCAGAAACAACTTTTGTTCTTCAGCACATTGCTGAAAATCCAAAAGAGTATGAAAAATGGTTTGAAGTTTTAACAACCAATAATCAATTCCCAAATGAATTAGAATTCAAAAAGCTGAGAGACAGTATAAGTCGTTTTTTGGAAAGCTATCGAAATAATTTAGGACTAAATTTTTTAAGTGGTTTTGTTCGTTTAGCACTCAATGAATATCAAGATAGCGATGGCAGAGAACGATTTGAAAGTGCAATTGAAACAATTAAACTTACATTCTCAATTTCTGACCAAGAAAAGTTTTTATCCACTCTAATGGTATTAGGTAAAAATCTCGATGAAGACCAGAAAATGATGTTGTGTTTATCATTAACCAAATTTTATCCCGAAAAACTTGAAATACTTGCAGAATATTACGATTTAGCATATTTGCTAAATGATGTATATTCAGAAAAATTAATTGAATTAAAAAAACTTAACATACAACTATATGAGCAACTTGCAGAAATTTAATACAACCCTTGAAGACTTTGACAAGGAAGTTGGGAAACTTAAAGCTGTTTCAGAAGCATATCAAAAACTGGAAAACTTAACACAGTCTTATGATGATAT
>MENC01000126.1:0-1964 GCA_001768155.1 Bacteroidetes bacterium GWA2_30_7 | reverse complement strand
TTCAATAACCTGTCTTCTCCTTTGTGTTTTTTGAAAACTCAATTTCAAAAATCTGTTTAATCTAATTGAAAACGAACGCAATCAGATTAAACAGATTTTTGAAATTGAGTTTTCAAAAAACACAAAGGAGTTAAGACAGGTTATTGAATACGGCACTGACAAACAAACTGAAATTCTTTTGAAAAATCAAAAAGGAATAAAGATTGTCGTTTGGATTTTGGGTAGTATTTCAGTAATATTGAGCGGATTAGCTTTATTTAAAACAATAATAAGTTAGAAATGGCAAAAAATGTCAGCCGGTTACGAGCGTTAAAGTGCATACCACAGACGTTAAATCATATTTTTTAATTAAACAATTGAAATTTATAAGCTTCCCAATAATTCGACGATTTAAAAAAAAGAAAATGATATTTGAAAATACATGAACACACAAAGTTTTAAATTTAATGCAACAAATCTAAAAAAAATTGGTAAAATCGCCATCGAACAGCAAGGTTGTTGCTGGAGAGGGTCTTGATATAGCTGGAATTGCGAGCAAAAACCCAAAAGTTGCATTATGGGGGGCAGGTATATTATTAGTTGACGTGATACTAAAGGAATTAGCCAATGAATAATGCACAAAATGCTTACAAAGGCTAAAATCAAGCATGCGGAAAGTGCTAATTTGAAGGGTATTACTTCTAATAAACTTTATCGCAAGTTGACCGTGAAGTGGTCCGAAATCGCCACCTTAGGATAGTTACAAAACGCTCGTCAGCATAACAAATACTGTTGCAACGAAAAATCAGACTAAAAATTTGGAGAAAGATAACTTTTGAGTTAACTTTGTCAAATGGAAACTCAAAGACAAATCATTTTTCACGGAGACCATTTTACGAACTTTTATTTGGGGCATCCAGATAAAGTTCAAGAAAAAATTGAATTTGTTTTCAGAATCATTCGGAATGTACAGATTATCCCAAAAAAATTCCTTCAACACTTAACGGGAACAGATGGACTTTATGAAGTCCGCATAGAATTTGAAAGCAATATTTATCGAATTTTCTGCTGTTTTGATAAAGGGAATTTGGTTATACTCTTCAATGGATTTCAAAAAAAAACTCAGAAAACACCTAAAAAAGAAATTGATTTGGCGTTGAGACTTAAAGACGAATATTTTAACTCAAAAAAGGAATAAAATGGACAAAGAAATGATTAAAAGTGCTAAGAACTTTGATGAGTTATTAGACATTAAATACGGAAAAATCGGAACTGAAAAACGCGATGATTTTGAAGAAAAAGCTCAATATTTTGTGATTAGTGAAATGTTGAAAGATGCACGAAAAGAAGCAAAAATGACACAAGAACAACTTGCTGATAAAGTAGGGACTAAAAAAAGCTATATTTCTCGACTTGAGAATGGTAAGTGTGACATACAACTTTCAACACTTTACAGAATCTTTGAATTTGGACTCGGTAAAAGAATAAATCTATTAATTGGATAAAATGCCGAACAGCCAACATGATATATAAAAAAATTGCCTAGACAGTAGGCTATTCAAAGGTTATAGCTCGCTTTAACTTTTATGTAACTTGACAGTAAAGCAGTCCACAATCCCTTACTGGCTTGGCTATACTGCCAAACGTTAAAACAAACTTCTCTGTTTAAAAAATAAAAGATGAGCTTCAATCAACAAACCAAAGATTGTGATTATGACCCAAAAAGACTGAAATATGGTAAGCTTATCACTACTAACCGACTAAATTCTTGTTAATCCTCTACGAGGAAAAATTGAATTTCTATTATGTTGTTTTATTGTCATTTAAGCTCTACGAGTTATACACAGTAGGTGATTTATGTAAATAAAATAAAAACTACCCCAAAATCCCAAATTGCCTCGTGGAGGTTTGACTATTGGACATCTTTCCAAATTAATCAAATAGCTATTTTTATACACAATTATTTATAAAAACCTTATTTTTTT
>MENC01000125.1:10423-10731 GCA_001768155.1 Bacteroidetes bacterium GWA2_30_7 | reverse complement strand
TTTATTTCAATGGTTCTTTCTTCTTTATTTTTATTTATTATCCATAGTGTTACACTAATGTCGGTAGTATAAAAAGTATCTCGTGGAATAATGATAATTGCTTCCACCAGATTGTTTTCAATTAACTTTCTGCGAATTTTATATTCTTCACCACCACCACTCAAAGCTCCGTTTGCTAAAATAAAACCTGCAACACCGTTTTCAGAAAGTTTGGAAACCATATTCAAAATCCAACCATAGTTAGCATTGCTTTTTGGTGGCACATCATAACCTCTCCAACGTGGGTCGTCAATTAATTCATTTTCGCC
>MENC01000125.1:8126-10390 GCA_001768155.1 Bacteroidetes bacterium GWA2_30_7 | reverse complement strand
AAGTGGTCTTAGTGTATTCTTGACCGTAAATGGAAACTTCTTTTTTATTTCCGTAATGGCTTTCTATAAATTTCATAGACTGAACAAACATACCGCCTGAGCCACAGCAAGGGTCATAAATTATTCCTCTATATGGCTCAATCATTTCGGCAATTAGATTTACAATTGTCTTTGGTGTATAGAATTCACCTTTACCTTTCCCTTCTGCTATTGCGAACTTTTTAAGGAAGAATTCATAAACTCGCCCAACCAAATCTTGTTCTTTGTCTTTGAGTGTATTTATACTATCAATTTCACTAATCAGCGAAGCTAATTTGGTAATGTCTAAACCCAAACGGGAAAAGTAATTGTCGGGCAAAGCACCTTTTAAAGCTTTATTATCTTTTTCAATAGTGTGAAGGGCTGTATCAATTATTAATGCAATATCATTTTGTCTTGCTTTTTTTACAATATAACTCCAACGCGAAATTTCCTCTAAGAAAAACACATTACTCATATTGTAGAAGTCAGGCATCTCAATGTATTTCTCTTTGCCATCGGCAATGAGTTTTTTGCGATGCACTTCAAACTTATCGCTGGCAAACTTTAGGAATATTAACCCCAATACTACATGTTTATATTCGGCAGATTCAACGCTGCCTCTCAGCTTATTTGCCGATTCCCAAAGGGCAACTTCAATTGCTTTTTCTTTTATTTGTTTAGCCATTTTTTGAATTAGAAATTATTAAAATCAGAATGCTTGTATTAATTTATTATTTCTGATAAAATTATACAATTTAAAATTGTTATGCAAAGAGATGTGATTGTATTAAACTAAAATACTTTCGATATGTAATAGTATTTGCGAAAATGATACAATTGAAATATCGTTTTTATTCTCATTTCTATTATAAGTTACGATAAAGCCATTTGTGGTTTTAAATTTTTTCATTGTTGATTTTAAACCAGCAAACTCTCTTGTTTTATTTTGTGCATTTAACTCATAAACTACCTGAATAGCAATTAATTGGTTTTGATGTTTAATTATAAAATCGCATTCTTCTGTTTCGTTGTAAAAGAATATTTCAAAATTGGTACATTGCGATTTTTTTAAAGTATAATCAATCAATTATTTATGAATTCTATAACAAAGCTTTTCAAGGACTTTATATTTCATTGCCAGTTTGAGAAAAATCTCAGCAGTAAAACTATTCGAGCTTATCAAGGAGATATTGAACAATTTACAAATTATCTGAATAGTGCCGGAATCAAACAGGATAATGTTTTAATGATTGATAAGTCTATTCTTAGAAATTATTTACAAAGTATCTCGGCATTTAAACCTAAAACCGTTAAGCGTAAAATTGCTACACTAAAGGCTTTGTTTAATTTTTTGGAATATGAAGATATTATTCTTATAAATCCTTTTCGCAAAATGCGGATTTGTATTAAAGAACCGCTAATACTGCCTAAATCAATGAGTATAGAGGAGGTTAAACAGATTTTGGAAAAACTATATGCAGATGAAATACTTCTTTCAAACAAAATGAAATCATTCAAATATGCAGCATTGATAAGAGATATTGCTATCGTTGAAATCTTATTTGGGACTGGGATTAGGGTTTCTGAACTATGCAATTTAAAGGCAGTGGATTTTGATTTAAACAATGGTCATATTATCGTAAATGGAAAAGGCAGCAAGGAAAGAATTATTCAGATTTGCAATGAAGAATCATTATCAATTACACGAAAATATTTCAAAAGGTTTGAAAAACAAATAATTGAAAGAGGTTATTTTTTCATTAATCGGCTTAATAAGCCAATTTCAGAACAATCTGTGAGGTTTATGGTTAAACGATATTCAAAACTTGCTGGAATTGAGAAGGCTATTACTCCACATACTTTCCGTCATACTTTTGCCACGCTACTACTCGAAGAGAATGTTGATATAAAGTACATTCAACACTTACTTGGTCATAGTTCTATTGTTACTACACAGATTTACACGCATGTAAACAGGAAAAAGCAGGAGCAAATATTATCGCAATTTCATCCGAGAAATTCTTTTCATGTGGAGGGGGTGAATGCATGATAACTATATATTATGGATATAAAAGATGCTCTAAAATTGAAAATTGACTTATTGTTAAATGGAGTTTCTTTGGACGGTAATTTTGACTTTAGCTCCAGAGCTTTTTTAAGTAGTATTTCAGATGGTGTTCATTTAATAATATTTGAAGATTTTTATGTAACAGCCTCAATTAATAAAGAAAGTTACTTTGTTT
>MENC01000125.1:6061-8033 GCA_001768155.1 Bacteroidetes bacterium GWA2_30_7 | reverse complement strand
AAGCTTCTTATGGTAGGGCACAGAAAAAAAATAAATTAGAAAACATATCTGAGCTTATTACATACTGTGAAAGCTATGAAGATAAAATAAAACATTATTTTGTTTCAGGAGGGACACCCCCAGAAGACGGATGGAGTCATTTTATTGATGTTTGCAAAACAATAAGAAAGAACACGAATAAGTCAATTTATGCTATGTTTTCTCCACCACCACGCTTGCAGGTTATTAATGAGATTGTTGATGCTGGTGTTCAGGATATTGCAATAAATATTGAATTGTACAATAGATATCAATCAGGAAATATTATTCCGGGAAAGACGAAGTTAGGTCTAAAAAAATACTTTGATACACTTGAATATGCTTTAGGATTATTAGGAAATACCGGAAATGTAAAAAGTGTACTAATTGTTGGATTAGAAAGTTATACAGATACTTTAATTGGAGTCGAAAATTTAGCTAAAATTGGCGTTATGCCAATTCTTTCCATTTTTAAGCCTGTTAAAGGAACTCCATTAGAAAACTTTTCAATTCCTAAAAGAGATGATTTAGTAAAATTATGGGAACATGCACAAAATATATGTGAAAAATATTCTCTAACACTTGGCCCGCTTTGTAAATGTTGCCAAAACAATACATTGACAATTCCAATAAATAACAAATATTTTAAATATGAATAATTTCCTAAAAAATATTCTAAAAAATACGTTATTCTTATCCAAGACACTGGACTTCTTTGAGAATTTCCTTATTCCTGGTGAAGACTACAATATTATTGCATGTCAATCTTCTGAAGTTGTGATAAAAAAATATCCACAAATTTATGTTGATGAAGTAAAAAAAGGAATAAGAACATACACCACATCTAAACGTATTTTAGAAGTTTTGCAAAGCTCTGAATATGATAAATATCTATATTGCAAATATATCTGGACATACCAAGCTTACTCATGGACAAATGATTTAAGACATTCAGGTAAGATTATTTTTGCAATAGATTATTTCTTGTTTCTAAAATTACAGAATAAATTATCTCAAAGAAAGCTATTAATTGAACATTCTGCATTACTTAAAGAAAATGGCAAGGAAATTAAATCTAATCTGGAAGATTCAACAGCTTTTTTAAAAACAAAAATTTTTCCTAAAAGAGAATTAAACTATGAAAATTTAGCAAATTATTATGATGGTGCTTTTGTCGTTTGTGCATCTGACACTAATGGAGGAGAAGGGGTATTTAAGGTGTCAAATAAAACTGAATATCTTTTAGCAATCAATGTTATAGAGACTCCAGTTATCAGAACAGAATTGTTTTTAGAAAATACTATTCCAATGAATCAGATTGCGTTTATTACACATGATGGTCAAATTTTAAAATATAAACCATCTATTCAAATTATTAGAGATATTCATAAACAAAATAAGATGGAATATGCAGGATGTGACTTTGCATGTGAAAATTACATAAATACGCCTCATGAAACTCTTACAAAAATTAGTAAGCTAACTCATAATATTGGAGAGATTCTTTATAAAATTGGTTACAGAGGGACTTTTGGATGCGATTTTTTAGTTGCAGTAAATAATATACATTTTATTGAACTTAATCCAAGATACCAAGCATCAACATTAATTCCGAACATACATCTCTGTGAAAACGAAATACTTGCACCTCACATTTTACATATTTTGGGATTTGTAAAACCTTCAATTGAGCACACATTAGAGTTGGAGAGATTTTCTCAAGAAAACATTTATATTGATTTTATTCAAAAAGAAAAACCAATTGGGTTTCTTAATATTTACAATGAGCCAATAAAAAACTTTAGAAAACCAATATCAAATGTGAAAATAGAAAATGATCTAAGTAAAGGATATTATTTATTCAATAATTCAATAATAGTTAATCCCTTTTACCCAACCAAATTAAATAAAAATATTAAGTAATATCAACCTATTTTTTAATAGTTCTCCTTTT
>MENC01000125.1:0-6019 GCA_001768155.1 Bacteroidetes bacterium GWA2_30_7 | reverse complement strand
CAATTAGAGACTTCGAGACCTTTGCTATTTTTGTTAAACCATTATCAAATTCTCCTTTTGAAGGTTTTTTATTTCCAATCAATGGTAATATTGAAGCAATCTTGGTCAGAAAATTTGAATATGATTTAATCCCTGATTTAGGGTCTAAAATAAAACTTACATTTTCATTTGAAATTTCAAATTTACAACCTAAAATAACTGCGGCAATAATAATATTGTTAAAGTTAAAAAGAGATTCAAAAATTGCTTCAATAGACCCTTCGTGCATTGAAACAAGTTTAAAATTCTTTTCTCCAGCACCTTTTTCAATAAACGTTCTACAAAATTCATCAAAATTATTTCGACTTTCTCTATCATACCATGATGCTGTTTCATTATAAAACATTACCTGAAATCTACTACTTTTAATTCTTTCTCCAATTGTCTGAAAATATTGATTAATTTGTGAAATAATCAAGAAATCTGAATAATCACTGTCCTTTTTTTGCATTTCAACCTTAAATATATTTAAAAGAAATTTCAGCATAACATACTCATTCACATTTAGAAAAAACAGGAGTTTTAAAGAATATAATATATCATCGAGGTTTATTTCTTTCCCATTTTTACTGATATTTTCGAAGGCTTGATTTGATAAATTATATAAATTTATTCCAGTATCTGAAAGTTTATATCCATTAAAATAATCATCTGTGGAAAACAGTGTCAAATCAAATTTTGAAGCAGAAGTATTTTTAATATGGAAATCTTTTGTCTTTTTCATGACATAATACATGATATTGATAAATTCAAATAATTTTCCCTCGTCAAGAAAGTTCTGCGAAGACTCTTTTAATTTTGATATCAATAAAGATTCTTTTGTAATCTTATTATCAAGATAACTTAACTCAATGTTTTTACAATGTTCTAAAATTTGAAGCGAACCAATAGAACCTAATATTTTTTCAACAGAAGAAATATAATTTTCAATTTCACAGTTTGTGAAGATAACACCTCTGCAAGCTGATTTTCTCAAATCTAATTTGTCAATACTGCAATTATTAAAATAAGCATCTTCAAATGAAGTATAACTTATTGAAGTATTATTTAATACAGTATCATTAAAAATGGAGTGCCTAAAACTACATCCATCTAATTTCAAATTTATTAGCATGGGTTTATTTAAATCGCTACTTTTGAATTTAGTCTGAGACATTCCTGCACCATTTAATGTTGAAGAATCTTTATGGCTAATTTTTTCATCATTTATAATTGCTGAACCTATAAACGTTGATTTGTGGAAATTCGCATTTCGGAAAGTACAATTTAAAAATAGGCAATTAATGAAAGATGAATCACTTGCGTCAATACGATCAAAATCGCACTCAATAAATATTTGTGAATCAAAAGTACACTTTCTAATAGCCAAATTACTCCCATCACAATTTAAGTATTTTGTTGGTTCTGAAAACAGCCCCCACGAGTAAAATCTACTTTCTAAATTTTCATTATTTATGAATTCTTTGATTGCTCTTGAACTCCATTTATTCTTGCCAATTTTTACAATTTCTTTATCCATAATATATAGTTATCGTTTATTAAAACTCATTAAGTTGTACTTGTAGAATCTTTTTTTACTTTTCCAAAAGTCTCTAATTCCAAAAACTTTGATTTGAAAAGATTGGGGGGCATTTTCTTTTTCAAAAGATTGTGAAAATTCTCATCATGTGTTGAAAGAATTATTTGCTTTCCGTTATTTACAACAATACTCCTAAACAAATCAATAGTAGAGAGAACATTGATGCTATCCATTGACTGAATTGGGTCATCTACAAATATGCAATCATATTCTGTTGAATGCAAAGCAGATGCTAAGAATATACTTAAACTCAGAATATTGATCTGTGCGGTGCTGAAATATAGGTTTGGAATCAATACTTCGTCATCATTACTATTTCGTACAAATACATTTAAGGTTGGATTCTCTGCATCAAAATCCGGTCTGAATTCAACTGACTTAAAATCAGGATGTGGGTCTATCTTCTTATATAAATCATTAATCAATTCTTCGTAGAAAAATTCTTTTACTTTTTGTTCTAGATATTGTTGAGTTTTATTTTTCTCCCTTTCAAGTAATGACCTAACTTTATTATTTAAAAAGGATAATTCTTTTTGCTTATTTTTCAACTCTTGTTTAGATTTTTCTGACTGCAAAAATTCATAAATGTTTTCACAGTATTTTTCTAATCTTTGATATTCATCATGTAATTCCCTAACTTTTTTCAGTTCGGATTTAAAATCAGCTTCTTTTGAATTAAGAATTTTGGATAATTCTTCTTGGGACAATTTACCGACTTCAATGTTAAGATTTTCTTTTATGAAATGCTTATATATTTCTATTTTCGATTCTAAATCATTTTTCTTAAGTTCTAATTCTTTGAGTTGAACTAGCAAATTATCTTTATTAAAAGAAATTAATTCATTTTTCAAACTTTTTAGAGTAACATCAGCGATGTTAGACTTTTCATTCAATTCACCTATTTCTTCATTGATAGTCTTTATCGTATTTGTTAATATTTCTAATTCAACTTTGTCATCGGGGTAATTAGTATTAAACCAATGCGTTATTGAAATATACTTCTCATTTTTTTCTAATTCCTTAATTTCTTTCTCAATATTAACAATTTGCTCCTTATTAACTAGTAACTCATGGCTTGCCTTGCTTATTTTTTTATTTAAATCAGAATTAATTTTTGATACTCCCTCGCTTTGCTCTAATAATTCATTTATATCTTTCTTTATTTTATTTTCATATTCCTCTATTGATAGCCCATCCATTTGAACGGATATTTGAGAATGCCTTGATTTTAATTGCTCTGTTTTAATTAAATTTTCATTTATAGTTTTGCTTAAAGTTCCATATTGATTTTCTTTTTCTTTTTTTTCAGAATTTAGAATATCCAGTTTCGCATTATGGTGTTTAATCAATTTCTCATGTCCTGCTTCTATTTCATCAGACAGAGTTAATATCTTTTGAGAAATTGAATTATTGTCTTGCATTAACACTTGCAAAATATTGCTTAGAGCTTTATTGTTAGAAATACGGTCTGCAAGGAAGGTGTAGGAATCATATTCTTTCTCGCAAAGTGGACAAACCGAAGTTTGTCGTTCATTTACAATGGCAAGTCCAGATTTAATAAATTCTTGTATTGTAGAATTTAACTCTTGTTGCTGTTTAATTTTGTTGCTAATCTCTTTTTGATTTAAAATCTCATTGCGTTTATCTTTATTTTTTTGCTCTAGTCCTTTTATCAAATTAATGATAATGTCATTATTGCTATCATCAATGAACAAATGATACTCCCCTAATTTGATTTCTTCTATAAGTTTTAATATTTCACTTATTTTATCTGAATCTTTTTTTACTTCAATTTCGAGTTTGTTATAATCTTTCTGTTCTGTTGAGATGGAATCTTCCAAAAACGTGAGTTCTGTTTTTATTTTATCTATATCTTCTTTTAGATGAGGGATTTCTGCTAACTTATTTTTGTTTTCAGCAACCTTTTGAGTCAAGATATCAATTTGACTTTTAGATGAAAGTTGTGAATTTACATATTCTCCATGTAGCGTTGCTAGGTTCGGTTGTCCTTTTTCAAGCTCATTTTTTGCATTTTGTTTTAGGTCAATATCATTTTTGATTTTAAAATAGCCATCAAATTGCTTAATAAGATCATCTGGTTTTTTCTTATTATCTCTTAATTCAGATTCTCTTTTTTTATAATTTGACAACTCATTTTCAAACTTTTCAGAATCCTCAAACTTTTTGAGAAAATTCTTAATGTTTATTATTTTTAAGTTGATATCATTAAGATGCTTAAAGAGTTCATAGAAAAGGTTTATGCCAACTGTATTTTCATCCCCAACTTTTGCAGCTTTTGTAGCGTCTAAAACTTTCATTAAAATACTTTCCCTATTGGTATTTACAACTCTTTTTGATATAAAATCTTTAAGTTTTTTAATATCCTCTTTTGTTGAATCAATATTCAGTAACAAAAGTTCAACTTCATCGAACTTCTTTTTCAGTAATGAGATTTGATTATTAACTTCCTCTAAAAGATTATTATCTCCGACATCCTTAACTTGTTCTTTTTTATTTTCAATCTCAGTTTTTAAACTATTTATTTTTTCATAACATATATTAATGACGGTTTTAATATTTTTGAAATAATTATCTATATCCTTCAGATCTGGATTTTCCATGAACTTTTTATATCGATACTCTCCGTTAACTTCTTTTAAAAATGCAGAAATCCATTCTTGAGATAATATGACTTGGCGGAATTGTTTATTTTCTACTTTATCAGAATTGGAGATGTCAATTTTACTTCTACCATGTACTTTTAACTCCCTTTTGGGAAGCTCTTTCTCATCAGTTGTAATTTTCACATAAGTAGATCTTGATGAACTAGTGTTCCTCCATAACTTGATTTGTTTATCTGAAAGACTACCTAATGCATCAATAGACTTATTAGTTAAATCTTCATTCTGCCAAAATCGATGAATATTATTTGTTATACCCCATTCAACAGCATCATAAAAGGACGTTTTTCCAAAACCATTCGGAGCATATAAAGAAACAAAATTTGCGATTTCGCCTGATTTTGATGAAAAATTAAATGTTGCATTTTTGGGATTATCAAAAATCCTGAAAGCAGATATTTCAACTTCTTTAAATTTCATTTTCTTGTTGTTTTAATTTTTCTATAATTTTATCAAAGCATGGTTCAGCATCAGATGTCCTTTTTATTTTTCTTAATGTTTTTCCTTCCAATACGTCCCAAATAATGGAATTTGGTATAAATTCAACTTCATCAGGTGTCACTTTGTTGATTAAAGTTAAATTGTTATTGATAATATGTTCATTGATAATTTTATCAAAATTATTTTCCCCAACGATAACAATTTTCCTACTTGAAAATGTGTCATTTTCAATTTGATATTTTATTTCATTATTTACATTATCCTTCAAAATAAAAAAAAGATAAATATTCCATACTGAAAATTCATCATTTAAATTGACTTGGAAATTAGTTGCAATAAATTCTGAAATTTTTTCCCAATTATCTTTTAATTCTACTTCATTGTTATTTTTTATAAAGAAAATTTGAATTTCGCCACCAAAAATTATTTTTTTATAATTAAAGATAAAATTTTTGAATTTTTGATTTAAATCATCTAATATAGTTTCATTTGAACAATTCATGATATTCTTCTTTTAATTTATTAAGTAATTCATTTTCATTCATATTTTGATACTCTTCAATTTTATCAATTATACATTTCGTTTTAAAATAGTCAATATGCACAAAATCAAAAGAAGTGAAAGGATCAAGACCCCCATCCGTTCTGAACCCATCTTTATTATATGGTCTACTAATATCTATCAATTTTCCTTTAGGGAAATAAAATTGCCTTTTAGGAGGTCTTCTTGTGCTTACAAAAACTGTTGAATTTGGTTTAAGTCCAATATAATCAGACTTACCAAGTTGATTTCGTATTTCTAATTCACTCCAATCGTCAACATCAGCATATTTTAATCTATACATATTAAATACTTCTGACAGAATCTCTATTTTAACATCCTGATATTTAATGACATTTAAAATGGTTAAAAATTCTAACCAAGCTATCCAAATGGGTTTATATGACAAACAATCTATATTTTTATCGAACACCAGTAACCTTTCTTTAAACAATTCTTTAATTCCCCATGGAGTAACTTCAGAGCGTGTTATTTCTAATGCCTTATTCCTTAATGTAGTTCTTACATCTGCAACTTTATCTTCATCAATTGCATCAACTTCTAGCAAAAAGACTTCATCTTTCAAAAAAGAAAAGTTGCTTAAGTAATTAGGATATAGCTTTGTTAATTTTGTTTGGTTTTCGTTGTAATCAGCAATTTGATTAAAATACAGCATTGGGACAAATCCTATTTGACCTGTTGGGAAGTTTGAACCATTAGCCATTTTACTCTGTATAC
>MENC01000124.1 GCA_001768155.1 Bacteroidetes bacterium GWA2_30_7 | reverse complement strand
TCAGCCGAATGTGATAATCCGTATTGGTCGAGAAACGATTTATAGATATAACGATATCCCCAGAATTTTTCTTGATTATAAAAATGCTCTAACCCAATAAGACCAAATGTAAAATTTAATTTATCTTTTTCGTAAACCAATGCAGCATATTTGAAAAAAGCAGTTTGTTCAAGCTTACTTCCGTTATTAGGATTTCCAACATCTAAACAAATATTACCTGATACATATTCGCTCATATTATACTTATATCCAAAATATGCTCTTGTAAGTTCGAATTTATAAACCGGTTCGGGATTCTGAATCGAAACATTAAAATTTGAATATACCTTTGAGTATGCAGTTCCATGTGGAATAAATTTTTTATCATCAGTCTGGTTTTGAGCATTAACCAAATACCCAAATAAAGTACATGCAACAATTAAAACTTTTTTTTTCATTAAAAATTTAATATTAAATTATTGTGATGAAATTATGAATTGCATGTTTCTTTAACATTAAGACTGTGTTAAGTTAATGTTAAGAATTATAGCATTTGTAAATGCTGAAATAAATTCAATTTATGAGAAAGAACTAAGCGAATTTATTGGTTATATTGAATTATAATCGGTGTGTCATTCATTCTTGTTTTTTAAATTGTTCAATTTCATCAACCTGATAAACTTTTATGTTATTTTCCTGTAGTTTATTTTCTATGAAATATTTATGGTCTATACCTATTGCAATTAATATTTTTTTGCCGGGGTTCGTTTTTACTATTTCAAGAATATCAGCCACAATGTGGTCATTTCTTTCCTGTTCATATTCTGCAATAAATTTATATGCAGGATTTTGTAACATTATATGGTATTTAAATTCACTTTTGGCTTTCCAAAGATTTGTAATATAAATCGAATTTATTTCTTTAAAGTCCTTATTAATAAAATATTCATCAAGTATCTGAAACATATTCCCAAACAGGTTGATTTCATCTGTAAGCGTGCTATCCTTG
The DNA here is from genome assembly GCA_001768155.1 of Bacteroidetes bacterium GWA2_30_7. Classification (GTDB taxonomy): domain Bacteria; phylum Bacteroidota; class Bacteroidia; order Bacteroidales; family GWF2-33-38; genus GWA2-31-9. Next base: position 5,161 of record MENC01000124.1, on the reverse strand, counting down.
TATAATATTTGTTGTAAATCTTCCCATCTTTTTCCTTTCACATCGTCCCACCAATCAATTCCAAATATTGGAGTTTTATCTGTTAATGCCATGGGTATCATAAATTTATTAAAATCATAAGGTGTTCCTGTAAAACTATTATCAGTAACATACTTTTGTTGTGTTTCAACCAATAAAATATCAGGTTTTAATTCTTTATACAGTTCTCCCATTCTTTTATAAGTATAAAATTTTGCCTTTTCATGTGCCTGATGAATGCCTCCCAGCACAAAAATGCCACCTGCTGAATTTGTTTGCGATTTGGAAAAAAAATTTATCAAAATAAATGTTCCGGTTGCGATAAAGATGAGCAGATTGTTGTTTGTTCTAAGTTTGTTCATATTCATTTTTTTATGATTTATGTTTAAGACGATTAATTTTGAGGAAAGTTACAAATCATACTTTATTTGGCAAATTAGCGAGGCTTGTGGGTGCTTGTTTTGGGATGTTTTGCCGAGCTACATACAAACAAGCTGCGAAGAACTGGGACTAAGTAAAACAGGCGGTTAATGAACTCTGCAAATAATGTTCATTCTGTTTCGAAAGTTAAGACAACCATTCATCAGTTGATATTTTTGCTTGCCTAAGAACTCTCTGTAACAAAGGAATACCTATATCTTTTTTATGTTGATTCGGTATTGTCAGAACTAAGTTATCTTTTATCATGTATGGATGCTTCCCACGATAAAAAGGACCTTCAAAACCAAGTAATTTAATTTTTTTTACAAAATCTTTCCATGAAACAGGACGTAACTTAGGCATAAATTCTCTTTTTCGTTATTTTGCTTGGATTTTTAATTTTGTATTTACCAATTGCAGGAATTGGTAATTTATTTTCTATGCGAAGCATTAACCAACCCTCAATAACATCCTTAAGATTTCTTCTACATTCTTCAAGGGTTTTTCCTTGAGCCCATACACCTTCAAGATTAGAAATTTCACCATAGTAAGGCTCATCATCTTCAATAATTTCATATTTAGCTTTTGTTAGAGCTGTTTCGATAAATTCTATCAACATAATTTTACTTTTCAACAAATTTAATATTATTCCGTCATTTTTTCAAAAAAAATTCGACTGCCAAAGGTGGGTTGTTCGATAACTGCCATTGTCAAGTTTAAGTGAAAAACTGTAAATTAGGGAATGCTTAAAGAATTAAAAAGTCGAAGTGGATGCTTCTCCGAACTTACGATGGGGACAAGCTACGAAGAACTGGGTAGTGTAATCGAAACTGAACCGTATGAATATAGAGGTTAACGTACATTTCTTAGATAGGTTTAGGTGCGAAAATACCCTTTTACCTACTTGACTACCAGTTTTTTATTCATTATTATTCAAATATTTATCATGAACATTATATCTAATTTTCATTTCTGATATTAAATCTTCATAAGTAATTATTTTCAATCTATTTTCATTTGCGGTTTTTAAAAATCTCCATTGTTCTACTGAAATATCAGGTTTATTTCCAACAACAAGTCTAAGTTCTGGATTATAATATTCAATACCCTCTTTGGCAAATTTTGTTTTTACCTTTTCTTGATTTAATATTTTTTCATAGTTTCTAATTTGTTGTATTGCATGTTGAATTTCACTTTTAAAAACAGGAATATCTCTGTATGTAGCTGTTAATTTCTGTGTTTTTTTTAATTCAAATAGCTCCCAATCTCTTTCAATGCTATTACGTAAAAAAATATCAAGGCGTCTATTTTTATTTGCAATATCAATTTCTGGAAATTTTAACCAAAGTTGTGTTTCAATCCTATCGTATTTATAGCCAAAAATTTCTTTGTAATATTGTGTCAAAAATGTTTCCAATTTTTGTTCATTTACATTTGTATTAATAAGAAATTCAAATTCTTTAATTATTTCCGATTTACATTTACTCTTTTCGATAAAAATTGTTTCATATGGATTATTATCAGCTTTTAATAAGCCTTTTGTTAAATATTTATCTGAATTAAAAACATCTATATTAAAATTTTCATTTGTGAATGATAAAGAAATTTCTCTATGAGAATTTGTTAAAAAATTTGATAAAGCCTTTAATGTGTTATTTTTATCATTATTGTTATAAAAAAAAGTATCTAAACTACCAACACCAATTTCACCATAATTTATTCCAATTTGTTTAACAACTTTATTAAATTTTGGAATTAAATGTTTTTGATAAAATTTTTCTTTATAACCTTCAAAATTTGTAAAAAACATAATATTTGGCATTATGTAATCACCATTTGTCCAAAATTGCCAATCAGATAATCTTTCTTCTATTTTACTTTTATACTTTTCTAATTTAATCCTTAATATGTTATCAATAAGATTAATTGTTTTATTGTTATCAAATAATTCTATAGGTTGAAAAAACGGAATAATTAAATTAAAACCTTGTTTAGCAGGTAATGCAGGATGTCCCTCAATATGTTGAATTTCAAATATATCATTTCCTATTTCGGGTATATTACTAATTTTGTGAGTTCTTTCAGTTGTTTCAATATCAAGTATTTTCCACATTTCATAGACAAAACTAATAAAAGTCTCTTTATTAAATGTTGATAGGATTTGTTTTGCTAACTGTAATTCCATTTTATATCTCTTTTTTAAGATATTTTTGTTTTATATAATTCGCATAATTAAAATTTATCAATAAAGGTTTGAAATTTATTTTTATAACTGCTAACCTTATAGCATTTATTAATTCTCTCCAAACAAAAATAAATAAAAAGCTCTAAAATAACCTAATAAGTTGAAAATAAAGGAAGAATAATTTCAAAAAATTACTTATTTTACATATTATAAAGCTGTGGTGGTTAATAATTAGTGCCTCTAAGAAAACGATGAGTTTTTAGAAATACCAAATTTCAATCTTCAAAAATCAAATAAATAACAAATTACAATTATTTAATATTCAAACGGTTTTGAAAATTGGAATTTTGAGAATTGGAATTTATTTGACATTTGTTTTTTGTATTTTGGAGTTTTTTTACTAACACTAATTAATTGTCAACCTGCTATGTGTGCCACGATTTATATGTAGGTAGTAATGTCAACCTGATATCAATTCCATGATTTATATATCAAATCACAAATCCGAAAATCTAAATAACATTTCGACTTCGCACCACAAATAAATCTCAATTATTCAATATTCAATGTCCGAAACCGTTTGATTATTTGTATTTTGAAGTTTTTCGGAAACCTAACTGTAATTAGTGTACATCCATAAAGTCATAATAGAACACGGATAATGAAGATTTTACGGATATTCACAGATAAAAAACAGTGTAAATCAGTCGTATCCGTGTCATCAGTGTTCTATTGAATTTGTTATTTTAGACATTACGGATGGGCACTAATTAGCATAATCTTAATTTTTAAGAATATTTCTTCCTAAACCCCACTACCAATCTATACAAAAACAATAAAACAGCAATAAATGCCGATATTCTACCAATATAATCACCAAATTCTACATAAAAGGTTATTTGCGAATTTGCGTTTATTTGCCCTTTAATTACTGCCTGTTTCCACCATTTTGTAGCTTGAATAATGTCGCCACGTTGATTAATGAAGCAAGAAATTCCGGTATTTGCCGAACGTGCAATGCTTCGTCGGGTTTCGATTGCTCGAAGACAAGAATATGTTAAATGTTGTTTGTAACCGGGAGTATCTTCCCACCAGCCATCGTTTGTAATTACAAAAATTAAGTTTGCACCATTTTTAACGTACTCTGAAACAAATTCGCCAAATAATGATTCATAACAAATTACGGGAGCAATTTTTATGTTCTTCTTTTTTGAAACAAATGGAATTCGGTTGGCTTGTCTGCCTAAAGTTCCTGTAGAGCCTCCTAAGTCAACTGCTAAACTTGATAAAAAATTAAGATATTCGGGATATGGAATTTTCTCAACTCCTGTTACTAATCTCGATTTATGATATATTTGAATGTTGTTTGTATCTAACATTAAAGCAGTATTATAAGAATCATAAAATATTGCAGTATCAGAAAACGAACGAGCCGAAGCGGGAACTGTTTCTCCTTGTTTATATTCTTTAAGAGTTGAAGCACCTAATACAAATTCGGAATTATAAAATTTCCTAAGAAACGGTATAATATATTTAATGTCATCGCTTTCAGATAATTTTTCTTCCCAAATATTATAAGGAATTACAGTTTCGGGAGCTACAAAAAAATCGGTTTTTGAATCGCCCACAGAATTTGCTAAATTCAACATTATATCTAATTGTTCGGCAACATCCATACTAGAAAATTTATCGTTATAAGGGTCAATATTTGGCTGTGTTACAACAATGTTAACAGGGTTTACAGTTTCTGAATAAGTGAAATATCTGATTAAAGAAAAAGTTATAGGAATTATTATTAAACCAATTGTTGTAATTAACCAAAACAGGATTTTTTTACTGAATTTCAACTGGTTTTCTTTGTAATAAAGATATGTACGAAAAAGTAGAATGTTTATAAATAAAGCCCACAAACTTCCGCCTAAAGTTCCGGTAAATTCGTACCATTGAATTATTTTGATATTATGCGAAAAACCATTTCCCAATATTAGCCAGGGCCAGTCGAAATCCCAGTTAAAATGCAGATATTCAAATGCACACCAAAAAACCATTAAACTTATATATCCAGCACTATATCCAAGTTTTCGTTTTGTAATATGAAATTGCCAAAATACAAATGCATAAAGAAATGAATTACATACTACAGCACCAACAGCACCAAAAAACGAAGCATAATAAATCCACCATGTTGACGCAATATTCCATGTAAGAAAAGCAATGTAGGCATGATTAAATACCCTTATTGAACTATATTGAAGTTTATTTTGATAAAAAAACTCTTCAACAAAAAACAATGGAATAAGTGCAATCAGCAAAACCAATCCTGCACTGAGTTCAGACCAAGCAAGGCTTAACAATAATCCGGTGATTATAGATAGAATATATCGCTGATAGGGTTTCATTTAATTATGTAATATTTAATATTTAAAATGTAATATTTAACACTGTCTGAACTAGGATTTTTGGGATTAAAGGATGATAGGATTAAAAAAATCCTAAAATCATCAAATCCAATAAATCTTAGTAAAGACAATTTAACAA
>MENC01000123.1:2571-8646 GCA_001768155.1 Bacteroidetes bacterium GWA2_30_7 | reverse complement strand
AAATGCTGTCCTCTATCGTGTTGTTCCTGATTATCAATTAAAATATTATAAATAGCTCCAACAATATCTGCATTTAGTTCGTTGAAATTAAGTTTTCTTATACTTTCAACGTTATTTTTTAGAACAGGAATATAATTTGGCTCAAACTCAAATTCATCAAGTACATTTGCTGAAAAAATTAACTCAAAATCATGCTGTAATACATCATCGAATCGTGAGCGAAGGGTTTGATTCAAAAGCTTTTTATCTTCAGGAATTTGCAGTGGTTTTAGTTTTAAATCAGGTACTTCTTTCTGCAAATAAGAATAAAACATTAGTTTAAGATATAACAGATAATTAGAGAGTTGGCAAATTTTATAAATGTCATCAGCATCGAAATTAAATGTTACATTAAAAATATCCTGAGTTTTCAGATAATCTTTTAATCTTGTTCTAAATTTACTGTCTTTGCTTATTTTTACATACATTGACTCAAACATTTCAGCTGATGCTTCGAGTATATATGATGATAATTTATTAACAAAAAATTTATCAATGTTATCCCATGTTAATTCTCTGAAATCGTTAATTAAATCGCTTAAATCTTTAAGAAATTTCTTTAATTCGGAGTATATTGTTTTTTCAAAATGAGGGAATAATACATCATCATCTTTTTTTACGTTTGAAATAGTGTATATTTTTTTCTTTCTTTCATATATTGTTGTATTTGGCTCAAAGGTTTTAAAAATAACCAATTGGCGAGGAGTTCCGCATACAAAATAATCAATTCCAGCCGCAACAGCTTTATACATTGCATCGTTTATTAACACCTCATCGGTAGCATCCCAACCTGAATTTTTAAGTTCAAAAAGAACTTTGCGGTTTTTAAATGCACTTGAATAAAGCAAACCATCGGCAAAGCGTTGTTTATCACCAATTCCAATGTTTTCTTCCTGAGTAATTTTTTCAAAATGAATTTCTGTTTCTTCTGAAAATATTTTAGTAATAACTTGAAAAAGTATGCCCTGAAAAGTTCGTTCGTTTGCTGATTTTTTCATTTAATTAATTCAGAATTTCAAAATATTTTTTTCAAAATTGAGTGTATAAAAATTGAGTGCTTTTTATTTTCCAATTAAATCTCTCGAAATTACAATTTTCTGAATTTCTGAAGTGCCTTCATAAATTTGTGTTAATTTAGCTTCACGCATTAATCTTTCTACATGATATTCTGCAACATAGCCATAGCCTCCATGAATTTGTACGGCTTCTGTTGTAACTCTCATTGCAGTTTCGGCTGCAAATAATTTTGCTTTTGCACTTGCTATTCCATAGGGTTGATGTTGGTCTTTTAACCATGCAGCGTGTAAACATAGAAAACGAGCAGCATCAATATCTGTTGCCATATCAGCTAATTTAAATGCAACCGACTGATGATTAAATATTTCTGTTCCAAAAGCCTTTCTTTCTTTAGAATATTGTACACTTCTTTCTAAAGCTCCAGAAGCAATTCCTAGTGCCTGAGCAGCAATTCCTATTCTTCCGCCTTCAAGAGTTTTCATTGCGAATTTAAAACCAAATCCATCCTCTCCTATTCGATTTTCTTTTGGAACTTTAACATCGCTAAACATTACAGAATGAGTATCGGAACTACGCATTCCCATTTTTTTCTCGTGTGGTCCTAACGAAATACCCTGAGAATTTTTTTCAACTATAAAAGCATTTATTCCTTTATGTTTTTTTTCAGGATTTGTTTGTGCAATAACAATATATGTTGAAGCTGAATTAGCACTTGTAATCCAATTTTTTGTACCGTTCATTAAATAATAATCACCTTTGTCAATAGCTGTTGTGCGTTGTGATGTAGCATCTGAGCCGGCTTCGGGTTCTGATAAAAGAAATGCTCCAATTTTTTCGCCTCTTGCAAGTGGACGAAGGTATTTTTGTTTTTGTTCTTCTGTACCGTAACTATTAATTCCATAGCAGACTAAGGAATTATTTACAGATAATACAACAGCAACTGAGGCATCAATTTTTGTAATTTCTTCTAACGCCAGTACATAAGAAATTGTATCCATTCCTCCGCCATCATATTCGGGACCAACCATCATTCCCATAAAACCAAGTTCGCCTAAAGCTTTTATATGTTTTGCAGGAAAAATTCCTTTTTCGTCGCGTTCAATAACGTCCTGAATGAGTTCACGTTGAGCATAATCTCTTGCTGCTTGCTGAATCATTAAATGTTCTTCTGATAGTTGAAAGTTCATATTATTAGGTATTAAGTTATTAATTAGTTAATTATTAAGTTATTAGTTATTTTAGATTTTATGATTTTTTCCAAAAAAACGAAAGACGATGCCTTTTTACGTTTAATTTCTTTTAAAAAATTATAGAAATTTTGATTTTTTTCAATTGTTATTGATTTTGTATCCTTAACAAATTCTTTTATTTTTGAAGAAAAGCCATAATCTTCTGGTTTTATATTTACACTTTTCGCAGAATCTAAAAGCCATCTTTCAATAGCAGGGCAACACAAATAAATTAAATATTGATTAGAATTATGCTTTTTACAAAAAAAAATATTATCAGGGTTATCATTTAATTCAAATTCTTTAAAATAAAGAGGAATATTCTTTTTATCTTTATCTGTTAATCCAATAATTATTTTGTGAAAATTTTTTACTTGGCGTTCCATAGTTCTTGCAATAGCTGAATTATTGCCAGAAACACTGATAATACGTTCTGGGATTTCTAATACTTTCAAAAGTACTTTATCGGCATGACCTTCACAACAAACCTGAATATCTTGTTTAGGCATTTTTTACATATTTATTCAGATTATAGAAAATATCAATGTAATCATCAAGCATTTCTCTTATTTGCTTATCAGTTAAGCGTTTCACTTTTGTTTCATAATTATCGAAATAAGTTATAAAAACATTCAAATCTTTCAAATCAGTATTTTCTATTAAGTTAGTGAGTAAATATGGGCTATGTGTTGAAATAAAATATTGATTGTCGGAGGATGCTATTCTCTCAGCTAAAAACCGGGTATATGGTGGAAATGAATGAGTTTCGGGTTCTTCAAAAAGTAAAATATTGTTATGATTTGTTTCAATTGCTGTTAAATAAAAAATAATTCTTTGTAAAGTATCTGCAATTAAATTATAAGGATATTTATAAACAATACGGTCGATTTTCTTTTGAATTTCAAAATTATTTGTTTCATAATCATATACAAGTTCTAATTTGTAATCATCAAAAAATGAGGAAATTTCGTTATGAAGTTCTCGATTATTTTGAATCATCGTGATTAGGTTTTTTCCATCAGGGACTAAAAGATATGAATTAAATGAATTATTAAAAATAATATTTTGATTGTAGGTATATTTTCTAATTGGAGTATAAAAAGGTAAAATAATATTGTCATATAGCGTTCCATCTTTTCTGAAACGATTAAAATATGAATTATATTTATCAGATTGATTCTTTGTATTTATTTGTATTGCTTTACTGTAAATATCATTTAGATTATTTGATAAATTTAATTCTTTAAAAAGATTTGGTTCTCCTATAATTACAAATTCAAAATCGACACTATATTTTAAAATCAGATTAGATAAATCAGTATTAATTTTAATTTCGTTGACTGTAATATTATCATAAAATAAATTTTTTAAATGATTGAATCTTATAATTTCATTAAATTTCTTATTTTCGTGAACTGAATAAGGCACATTAAACAACGATAAAGCCTCAATAATATTAGATTTCCCAACATTTGGTTTTCCTATAAAAAGATTTATTTTTTTACAATCAATGTTTAGGTTTTTAATTGATTTGAAGTTTTCTATTGATAAATTATTAATCATTTTTCTTTTTTTCAAATTTACAATATTTTTATGAAAATGTATAAATCTAAATTAAACAATTGTTTTAACAAATAATCTTTCTCCAGTATTCGTATCTTCATTAAATCCCATTTTTTTCAAATACTTTTCATGTACATGATTTAGCGGAATTGATACAAACTTTTTAAAATCATGTTCTTTGAAAAATCTTATTTTTTTGCTAAATACAAATTTCCCAAGTTTAAAATCGCGATATTCTGGAATTGCAAAATCTAAATCCAATTTAAATGTATTTTCATTTACTCTTGTACCTATTATTACTCCTGCAACCTGCATATTTCGTAATACAAAAAGACTGAAAGTATTTTCATTAGGATTATATTCAAAAAATGGAAAAAAATGTTGAATATCTTTTTTATGATAATCTAAAATATAATATAAATACAGATTATTGCTTCTAACTTGAAAAAGCTTAAAGTACTCTTCTTTAGTGTAAATTTTATAAAGAAAAACAATGTTAACTATTGCATTGAAAATATTAAGAATAAGAATTGGAAAAGAGTTAATTGATATGCCATAAATAATAAAAACTAAATTTCCGGCAAGAATCATCCAGCGAAGTCTTATTATCGAAGGCATCAGCATTGATAATGCAACAATTATTGAACCTGCATAACCGATTATTTCTATTACATAATTATTTAACATATAGATGTTTATGAATTTAAGTCTTCTTCCAATCTTCTTTTTATTTCCGAATCCAATTCTTCCGGAGTCCAAATTTCATTTTTGTTTTCGCAATAATCTAATTGAAAGCAACTTGGACAATCGCCACAGCAACCATCTAAATGATGAACCCAACCTTCGGGCATTACATCAGTTATATCAAAAAGGAATTTTTTTGTCAAATAATTGTAAACAACTTCATCTGGTAATTCATTAAAAATGCTATAAGCAAAACTATGTTCTTCGAGTAAGTTAATTAATTCTTCAAGCTTTAATTTTAGTTCGTCTTTGGATAACTGTTCGACATCAGTATAGTCGTGAGGGTTAACTCCTAAAACCTCATAAACAGGCTTTTGTTCTGCATTTTCGACTTCAAAAATGTTTTTCAAAAACTGGTTTTCAATTTCAGGGTCTAATTCGTTAAACTGCTCATAATGCCCATTTTCTAGAACAATTTTTGATTTAAGAAAAAAGTTTTCTTGTTCTAATTTTTCTTTTTCAGATAATTCTTCGCACATATATTTTTTAATTTAATTTTTGTCAAAATTTAAAGGTATTATTTTTTTAGGATTAAAAAAAAATGGTTATTCGATAAAATTCGATAGTTACTTTGAATTAAGAATTAAAACCCTTATTTTCTTTTGCTTGCAAAGGAATTATGTTTAATGTAAAAAAAGAAGATATAGATAAAATTATCGATTTTCGCCTATTTTCTTAATTCTTCCGTATTGTATTAAGTATGAAATATTTAAAGAAGTAACGTTTTTTTCCAAATATTCACTTGCCCATTGGCTTGCTTCTTTTATTGATAGTAATTCTGCCATTAAATGTATATAAAATTGAGATATTACAAATTTAATAAATTAGACTTTATTTCTCATCAAAACTTATCAACACTAAAAACCTCATTTATAGCCTTAGCCTTAATCATACATTCCTCGTATTCCTTTTCAGGCTGCGAGTTTATTGTAATTGCCCCGCCAACCATATACGAAATATATTTTTGAATTTGGTTATATAAAATACTGCGTATTACTACATTAAAATCGAAATCGCCATCGGGTGTTATGTAACCAACAGAACCTGAGAATAATCCACGTTTGAACTCTTCAAATTCTTCAATTAATTCCATTGCACGAATTTTTGGAGCTCCTGTCATCGAACCCATTGGAAAGCAGCTTTTTATAATGTCAACTAAATGAACGCTTTCGCTTACTTCTGATGTGATGGTAGAAATTAACTGATGAACTTGCTGAAATGTATAAACTTCGCAAAGTTCTTCAACCCTAACACTTGCACGGTTTGCAGTTTTTGAAAGGTCGTTTCTTACAAGGTCGGTTATCATTATATTTTCAGAACGTTCTTTTGAATTGGTCTTTAGATGTTCAGCAAAATGTTTATCTTCTTCATCATTTTTTCCACGTTTTATTGTGCCTTTAATTGGCTGAGAAATAACCTTATTGCCAAATTTTTTAATAAATCGTTCGGGACTGGCACACATTAAATATTTGTCGTAATTTCT
>MENC01000123.1:1057-2557 GCA_001768155.1 Bacteroidetes bacterium GWA2_30_7 | reverse complement strand
CAAAAGTTTAATTCGTAAATATCACCTCGCTGGATGTTTTTTTTTATAGAATTGATTTTTTCAATATAGCTTTCTTTTGAAATTCGTGGTTTAAATGCGATGTTGTTATTTTCTTGAAATTCTGTGTTTTGTAAATCAATTTCGTCGAATATTTTGTCGGCATCATCAATATTGAGCAGATGAATTGTTGCAATATTTTTTGATAAAGTAATTACATATTTTGGTTGAAAAAAGTATAATTCAGGAAATTGTATTCCATCAAAATTATTTGAATGTAATTTTTCGGTCTGATTTTTCAAGTCGTAAGAAAAATGACCGAAAAGCCAGTCTTTCTTATTGTTATAAAAGCGTTTCAAGTTTTCAAAAGCGCCAGCTTCTGGTTTTAATTCTGAATTTATTCCACAAGCAACAACGCAATCAAATGAATGATAATGTAATCCTATATTGTTACTCCCAAAATCGTTATTGTCAAGATAAACCGAAACTTCAAATTTTCCAGCCCAATTAAGCAGTTTAAGCTTAAATTCGGCAATATTTGAAATTCGATAATCTTTTTTGATTCTCATAATACAAAAGAATAAATTTTTGAACGATTTTATTGAGAAAGACGCTTTTTTTAATAAATATTTGACGCAGATTTGTTAAGATAATTATGAAAAAGAAAAGTTGGGATATTGCGAAACTGTTACATTGTTATCCTGTAAATCTTGTAAATCATGCAAAAAAAATATAACCAAATGAAATGCCCATGATTAATAATAAACACACAAGACAATAATTATTGAAATGAAACATGCCACAGATTGCACAAATTCTCACAGATTTAAACAACCAAAGGTTGTTTATCTGTGCTAATACAAAAAAATCTGTGAAAGAAATCCGTGATAATTAGTGTAATCGGTGGCAAAAAAAATCATAATAATCAGTGTAAATCAGCATCTATTTTTTGTATAAATTAGTGTCAGTAATCAGAAGAATTGTTAAATGTATCATTGTTACATAACGAATTTAATAAATGAATTTTATGTCAATTTAATGATGAAAATATGTTTTTTAACATCTTGCATTGTTGTAATCAATGAATTTAAACATTAAATAAATTATTAATTATTATAACTTTAATTTCAAATCGCAATCATTTAATCTATAATGTGATGGTTTGTTTTGTTAACTAAATATGAATTTTGTCAAAGTTAGATTAGTATTTAATCTACAAAGTAGTTGTAATATATAAATTTTATTTTAAAAAACTTTAAATCATGTAAGTGCAATAAAATTAATTTATTACGCATATTTGTGAATATTAATAAAGTAAAATTTTAATAATTGTTGTAAAAAATGTTCTAAAATATTGCGATTTAAGTCATGTAAGTTATCTTTGTATTGTAAATTTAATTAAGTTAAATATAGAAATGAAAAACAAGTACATCGATTTAATTGAGCAAACTTTTGAATTTCCACACGAAGAGTTTGATGTAAAAGAAAATGAATTGTATTTTA
>MENC01000123.1:0-1042 GCA_001768155.1 Bacteroidetes bacterium GWA2_30_7 | reverse complement strand
GCTAAAGCCGACTACAACGGAGAGTATAATTATTGTTATTGTACTAAGAGTTCACATTTCTCATTCATAATGGAAGAAGTGTTGAAAAATGATGTTCATTTAGAAACTTCATCAGCATTTGATATTCATATTATTGAAGAATTATATAAACTTGGGAAAATTACAAAAGATAAATATATTATATGTAATGGTTTCAAAAGACCTCATTATATTGATAATATTGCAAATCTTATAAACTTAGGATTTGAAAATGTAATTCCGGTTTTAGATAATTTGTATGAGTTAGATAAACTAAAGAAAAGTTTAAATAAAAAATGCAAACTGGGAATTAGAATTGCCTCAGAGGAAGAACCAAAATTCGACTTTTATACTTCTCGCTTAGGAATTAGATATAACGATATAATCCCATATTACGAAGATTACATTAAAAATAATCCGAAATTTGAACTTAAAATGCTTCATTTCTTTATTAATACTGGAATAAAAGACAATGCTTATTATTGGAATGAGTTATCAAAATGTGTAAATGTTTATTGCGATTTAAAGAAAATTTGCCCCGAACTTGATTCATTAAATATTGGAGGTGGATTTCCTATAAAAAATTCATTATCATTTGATTATGATTTTGAATATATGGCTGAAGAAATAATTTCTCAAATTAAAGGTATTTGTGAACGAAATGTTGTAGCCGAACCTCATATTTTTACCGAATTTGGCTCATTTACAGTTGGTGAAAGTGGGGCGGTTTTGTTTTCAATTATTGACCAAAAACGACAAAACGACCGAGAACTTTGGAATATGATAGATGGTTCGTTTATGACCACATTACCAGACACTTGGGCATCGGGGCAAAAATTTATAATGATGGCTGTAAATAATTGGGACCAGGAATACGAAAGAGTTAATCTTGGTGGATTAACATGCGATAGCATGGATTACTATAATGCTGAATCTCATTCAAATGCAGTGTTCTTACCAAAAATTAGAAATACCGATGCTCAGTATATCGGATTTTTCCACACAGGTGCTTATCAGGAATCAA
>MENC01000122.1 GCA_001768155.1 Bacteroidetes bacterium GWA2_30_7 | reverse complement strand
ATATATTTTCGCAGTATGCTGATTTTAATTCTGAACTAATCAATGAGATACAGTACAGGCTTAGGAAAAAATCTAAAAATATATCGAATTATTAGAAATATATTTATTGATAAATCACTATTTTTCCTGATGAAATAAATTTCTCGTTATTTTTTATTCGATAAACATAAAAACCTGTTGGCAAATTCAAATAAAGAATTTCAGAATTAAAATTTATTTTATTTTCGAAAACAATGTTTCCGGCAATATCAAAAATTATTATTGCACAATTAATAATTTGTGAGTTAGCAATATGCACAGTTATTGAATTGGTTGTTGGATTTGGATAAACATCAACAGTTATTTTGTTTTCATTTATAAAATTTTTATAAGTCATTGTAGAATCAGGAGCTTGCATTGTTCTCCCGTTAACTTTCAGAAGCAAAGCATCGGTTTTATAATCGCCGTTAGTTAATCCTAATCCATAACTTTTTGTTTCGCCTGTTATATAAAGATAATCATCATACATAGCAACATCTTTAGCGATTTCGTCGTTTGTTCCTCCCCAAAAAATTGAATCAATCAATATTCCTGCTGAGTCGTACTTCAAAACGAAAAGATCTTTAAGTCCATTTCCATAACTTGAAGTCGTTCCAACGACATAAATTGAACTATCACCATCTGTTACAACCGAACGACAATCTTCTGTACCGGTTCCTCCCCAGATTCGACTCCATTTTAGTTGCCCTGAGCGAGTATATTTATTGATATATGTCTGCGAACCATTTCCATAACTTCCTGTGTAACCAACAATATACAATATCGAATCGGAACTCATTGTCATACCAAGAGCATCGTCGTAAAGCGAACCACCCCAGGTTACATTCCATTGATACGCTCCATTGGTTCGGCTGAAACAAGCTAATGCTCCATCTCCATCAAGCGAACCAAGATTAGTACGATTTACATGACCTGCAATATACAGGTAATTATTGTCCATTTCCATGTGTCCGTTTGCACCATCAAGTTTTCCTAAACCTTCATAATCCCAAGTATTTGTCCAAACAAGCTGACCAGAAAGACTGATTTTCTGAACAAGAAAATTCATGTCGTTTGCGTTTTGCGATTGCGACCAACCGGAAATGTAAATACCATCGGGCTTAACAATCAAACCATCAATCTCTTCATAACCATAATCAGGTTCAGGATTGTAATTATAATTCCAATTAAATGTCCCGTTATTTTTATTAAAACTTAGCACCAGTGCATCTCCCGAAGTTGGGCTTCCTGTAGAATCTTTTCTTCCGGATAAATAAACCAATGAGTCGTTTACAGTAACTTTAAAGGCAAGTTCATTATACGCACCGCCCCACGAATTGTTTTGCCACAACTGTTGAGCATTTGAGTCAATTTTAAAAAGCAGAATATTATAATACCAATAGGGCCATTGGTCTTTTTCTTCGACAGCCCAATATATATTTCCATCGTTATCAACATCAACACCCCAAGCAACTTCATCGGTCGAAAGTCCGCGTGTGATATACCAGAGTTGACCGAATATTTTTTGGGTAAACAGGAGGAAAATTATTAAAATGCTAATTTTCAATTTAATTCAATTCACACAATTTTCAATATATTCTTCTTAAACATTTGAAGTGCAAAAAGATTGAGAGTTGTTCCGATTAGAATGAGAACAAGTATTCTTGATAAAAAAGTAGAATCGGTTATAGAAAGTAATCGCCAGAAAATGTCGTAAAAACCCTGTATTCCCCAATAGTTTACCGAAAACATTGACATTTTTTGCATAAATGCTGGCATTATAAAAGTCGGTATCATACTTCCGCCAATACAACTCATTACAAGTATTATAAGCGTTGACAATCCTTGAACCTGCTGACGAGATTTTGAAAAAGAAGCAAGTAGCACACCAAAACTCGAACAGGCATAAGCTGTTGCAATTATCATAATCAAAAGCGATGGTAAATGATGCATTATATCTAATCCAAAAACTAAATATGCGTAGAGAAACATTATTGTAAGTTGAGCTATTGAAATTACATTTGTGTAGAGCATTTTGCCAAATAAAATACTTCTTGGGTTAATTGGCGAGTATAACAATTTTTTTAATGTTCCTTCTTGTTTTTCATCAAGCAGACTTGCCCCGATTCCTGCCACAGAAAACAAAAGCATCATTATAGCTGTTCCGGCAACTGCATGAACTAATCCGGCAGAATTGTCGTTGTTTGGAGCTACAATTTTGGTCATTTCAATTTGTGTTCCGAAACCAAACGATTCTGCATCAACCTCTTCGTCGGTATTTTTTATGCCTTTATCAATTGCACTATATAAACTATCGAATTGTGTAAATACATTGTCTTTAAATGATTGTGGGTTTTTGCTTAAAAGTTTATCGAATCGGTTATGCATCATTTTCTGAATGTCTCCCTGTCCGCTAAAAGGAAGTTGCATAATAGTAGAATATAATGATTGCTGAAGCATTCCAACCTCGGCTTCTTTGGCTTCATCGTATTGTAATTCAATAGGTAATTCAGAACCATTTGCAAGCGAATCGCCGAAACCTTTATGTAAAATAAGTAAAGCATCTCGTTTTCCTTTTTTTACCAAATCTTGTGCAATAGTTAATTGTTCGTGAACAATATGCAGGCTGTTGAGAGTATCAAGTTGAGCTATTGCATCAATTGATGAAGTTGTGCTGTCGAGGTCGCATACAATTAAATCATATTCACGAGATTCGCTATTGCCGGTTCCACCAAATACAATTGCAAACAAGGTAATTAAAGCCATAGGTATGATAAAAGTCAATAACAATGCTCGTTTGTCTGACATAAAAAGTTTTAAATCCTTAATTGCAAGTTTTAACATTAATCGCGTAGTTGTTTGCCGGTTAAACTTAAAAAAATTGTTTCGAGATTTACTTTCTGAATCTCAATATTATGAATATCTAAACCAATTTCGCTACACTTTAAAATTATTTTAGATAAGTCGCTTTTAACATTTGATGAATAAAAATTTATGGAGTTTTCGTTTCGTTTTAAATCTTTCCATTCTAATTCAATTTTATCGAATTGTTCGTTAGAAAGTTCAACAAAAGAAATTGCAATTGTTTCCTTCATTTTACTCGAACTTTTTAATTCATCTAAAGTCCCTTGAACTATAATTTCCCCATTATCAATAATTCCAATTCGGTCGCAAAACCTTTCGGCTTCTTCCATGTAATGAGTTGTATAGACTATTGTCATTCCTTCTTTATGAAGTTTTTCGATTACTTCGAAAATTAAATTTCGGCTCTGAGGGTCAATTCCTACGGTGGGTTCGTCCATGAACAAAATTTTTGGATTGTGGAGTAGGGCAGAAGCAATATTAATTCTACGTTTCATGCCACCCGAATAAGTTTTAACTTTATCGTTTTTTCTGTCGTGCAAACCAAAAAGCTGCAAAGTTTCGTCAATACGTTTTTTTAATTCCGATTTCGGAACATTGTATAAACTGCCCCAAAACAATAAATTGTCGTAAGCTGAAAGTTCGTTATATAGTGCAATTTCTTGTGGAACAACTCCAATCGTTTTTTTACAATCTATTGGATTTTTTTTCAAATCAAAACCTGCAATTTTTACAATTCCTTCGCTTGGCTCAACTATAGTGCTCATTATCGAAATAGTAGTTGTTTTTCCGGCACCATTTGGTCCAAGAAGACCATAAAATTCACCTTCTTTTATTTCAAATGAAATTCCTTTCAATGCCTGAACCGAATCGTATTTTTTAGAGAGATTTGAAACTGAAATCATAATGCAATGATATGAATTAATTTTCTAAGTAGTACTTTTAATCAGAAAAATCATTCTAAACATTGCTATACAATAAGATAACTTTGTTTAATACAATTTGATTCGACTTGCTTTTCAGTCATTTTTTTCGTAATTTTAATAACTGATTCAACACATTTTTTTTTAACTTAAAAACAAAATATTATGAAAATTATACATTTTGTTTTAGTTGCTTTTCTTTTCTATATAACAATTTCACATGTTTCATCACAATCAATAAATCTTATAAATTTTGCTAATGGTTTTACCAGACCTGTTGATATTAAAAATGCAGACGATTCAAGACTTTTTATTGTAGAACAAGCAGGTAAAATAAGAATAATTGATTCAATTGGAAATTTATATCCTACACCATTTCTTGATATTCAAACACAAGTAAGTTCGGGTGGTGAACGGGGTTTACTTGGTCTAACTTTTCATCCTTCTTACAAAACTAATGGATATTTTTTTGTTAATTATACTGACCTTTCGGGAAATACTCGAATTTCGCGGTTCAAAGTAAGTGCTAATTCAGATATAGCCAACCCAGCAAGTGAACAAAATCTTTTCACTATTTATCAGCCCTTTGCAAATCATAATGGTGGCAACTTGATGTTTGGAGCAGATGGTTATTTGTATATTAATATGGGCGATGGTGGAAGTGCCGGAGACCCTGGTAATAGGGCACAAAACAAAGATTCATTGCTTGGAAAAATTCTTCGTATTGATGTGAATAATCCCAATCCGCCGTATTATTTTTCTCCTTCTACAAATCCATTTTTTGGAGCTGTAACTGGCAGAGATGAAATTTGGGCTTTAGGTTTGCGAAACCCCTGGCGTTCAAGCTTCGACAAGGTTAATGGAGATTTGTGGATTTCCGATGTTGGACAAAACGATTGGGAAGAAATTAACTTTCAGCCCGCCAATAGTTCAGGAGGCGAAAATTATGGATGGTGTTGTTACGAAGGAAATACAACTTTTAATACTTCCGTATGTGAGATAATTTCAAATTATATTTTTCCGGTTGCAGTTTACAGCCATTCAACAAGTTTCGATTGTTCGGTTACAGGTGGTTACATCTATCGTGGAGGACAGTGGGCTTCACTTTTTGGATATTATTTTTATGCTGATTACTGTAGTGGAATTATACGTTCGATAAAGTCAAACGGTTCGGGTGGTTGGTCAGTTAATAATAATGTTGGTACATTTCCTGACTATTCGTTTAGTACATTAGGCGAAGACCGTTATGGAGAGCTATATATTGCCAGTCTGACAAATGGTATTTACAAAATAACCGGCACAATATGTAAGCCTACAGCAGTTATCACACATAATAATACGATTTCTGATACTATAAATTTTTGTAAAAAAACACCTGTTATTCTAAATGCAATTTTTGGCGAAGGTTTAACTTATCAATGGAAATTAAATGGTAATATTATTTCTGGTGCAATATCAAATTCATACTCTGCTGACTCAACCGGAAGTTATACAGTTTTTGTAACTAATCAGAGTTCGTGTACAAATACTTCTACGGCAGTTGTTTTGACTGATACTTGTACTAATGGAAATTACATTGTTGACGAAAACGACAAATTATTAAAAATAAAAATTTATCCAAATCCAACTATTGGAAGGGTTGTTATAGAATGTGAGAATTGTTCAAGTCCAATTGAAATTTATAATTTAATGGGCGAAAAAATTAATTTTACTTCTAAAAACACTCAACAAAACATTTATGAAATTGATTTTTCTACCAAACCAAAAGGAATTTATTTTATTAGAATTTCTAACTTAACCGATATTTATATTAAAAAAATCGTTATTTATTGACAAAAAATTAAGTTAGAATTAACTCCTTCATTAATAAAATCTTCGTAAACACAACTTTATCTGAAAGACATATTTTTTTTAATTTTTAATACTCTACGATTATCAGGTAGCGACAATATTTCATTTTTAAACTTTTCGGATTAGGCTCATATATTAATGTTATAAAGCACATTTCCTATATGTTGCATAAATTCAGAATAATACACTATTGAATTTGATTCGTCAAAAACTCAAAACATTCAATAATGTTAAAATATATTTATAATTTTGCCACAAGTTAATAATAGTTAAATATGCTATTTTATAATTCTAATTTAATACAAATCAATATATTATGAGTCAAGAAGCTTTAGT
>MENC01000121.1:1678-6156 GCA_001768155.1 Bacteroidetes bacterium GWA2_30_7 | reverse complement strand
TTACACTGTAATGGATGCCAATGGTTGTAGTTTCGATGTAAATGTTCAAATTTCAGAACCTTCTGCACTTTTTGCATCAGCACAAATCACAGACGTAGCTTGTAATGGCGATGCTTCCGGTTCTGCATTTATAACAGCAAGCGGTGGAACTCCTCCATATTCTGGCGATGGTCTTTTCAGCGGTTTAGCTGCCGGTGAATACGATTACACTGTTATGGATGCTAACGGATGTAGTTACGATGTTCATGTTTCTATTTCAGAACCTCCTTTATTATCAGCATCTGCTGAGGCTCATGATGTTACATGTTCCGGTCTTTTCGATGGGTCAGTAATTATTACTGCTTTTGGCGGTACACCACCATATTCAGGAGATGGAGAATTTTCAGGACTGGGAGAAGGGAGCTATACTTATACCGTATATGATGCTAATCAGTGTAGTGCCGATGTTCAATTTACAATAAATGGCGAACCATGCGATGAATTTTGCAGTTATACACAAGGTTTTTATGGTAATTGGGGAGGAAAAACCTGTGATGGAATCGGGAAAAAACAATTATTATTTGATTTGTTTTTAAGCGGACCTCTTGTTATTGGATATGGTAGCAGAACTTTAACAATTCTACCTACTGAAATTTCGTGTTTGATTTCAAAAATGCCAGCCGGAGGTACTCCTAACTATTTACCACTAGGTAATGTAACTTGTGTCGGTGCAATAGGAACACCTTATTTGAATTTAAAAAATGGTAAATTCAGAAATGTTTTAATTGGTCAAACAATAGCTCTTGGATTGAATATAAGGTTAAATCCTACATTGGGTTCACTTCCATTAACAGATATATATTTTACAACCTCGGATGCTGACGCTTGTGAAAACGGTTCAAGTATTCCTGAAACACAGGAAACTTTCAATATTCCTCAAGCAGTATTAGATTGCCTTGGTGAAAACAATACTGTTAATGATTTGTTTGCTCTTGCTAACTTAGCACTTGGAAATGCATTACCTGAAGGTTGTTTGGCTTCATTAAGTCAAATTACAGGTGCTGCTGATGCAATTAACAGAGGATTTGACGGATGTCGTATGCTTGGCGAATTTTCAAATATAAATGCAAGTATTCTTAATGAAGAAATAAAAAATAATACCGATAATGAAATTGGTATTTATTCTGCAAAAGAAGATGAAAACAGACTAAGTATCTATCCAAATCCATTTGAATGTAATACTACAATTGAAGTTGAAGTTCCAAAGGACTCACATATAATTCTTGAAATATATTCTTATAACGGGTCAAAAGTTTCTACTTTAATTAACGAGTATTTAAAAGCTGGAAATAATCAGAAAATTGAATTTAATTCTTCA
Organism: Bacteroidetes bacterium GWA2_30_7; assembly: GCA_001768155.1. GTDB lineage: Bacteria > Bacteroidota > Bacteroidia > Bacteroidales > GWF2-33-38 > GWA2-31-9. Next base: position 4,799 of record MENC01000121.1, on the reverse strand, counting down.
AATTTTCCGGCTGGATTATATTTGTGTAAACTTACTTCTGGAGACAAAGTCTTTTATAGTAAGATGATACAGAATAGTAAATAACATAAATTTTAATAATTAATAAAGAGACTGCCTCGAAAGGGCAGTCTTTTTATTTTTAAAGAAATTGTAAATTTTTTGCATGTTAACAATATTTCGGTAGATTTTTAGTAAGCTCAATCTGATTTCAAAGATTTTTAAAATCCCAACGGGATTTAATTTGAATAACCGCCTATGAAATAGGTGGTTAAACAATCAAGTCGTAGCATCAACTACAAAGTAGTTGAACATATATAGTGCCTCTAAGAAAACGCTGTGTTTTTAGAAATAACATTTCGATAAAACTCAATGCACCGCAAATTTCAATCTTCAAAAAACAAATAAATCTCAAATTACATTTCGACAAAGCTCAATGCATCGCAATTATCTAATATTCAAACGGTTTTGAAATTTAGAATTTTAAGAATTGGAATTTATTTGACATTTGTTTTTTGTTTTTTGGTGTTTTCTTACTAACACTATATACAGAGTATTCAACACTTTCAGTGTTACTGTTTATTAGCATTAGTTCCCCCAATTTATATTGGGGGTTATTCAAATTTAACTCTTTCAGAGTTTGAAAAAAATTACAATTTTTCTGAAATTAAATTGAGTTTACGATTTTTTTAAAGTGCTTTAAATTAACAGATTATCAATGTATTGTTTTTTATATTATTGCATTGATGCTACTTTGTGGTGCTTCACTGCGTTCGCAATGACGTAACGTGCGGACAATCAGGGTATTCGTCATTGCGAGGAACGAAGCAACCTTTAGCTCGACGAAGTCAATCTAAAAATATAACGAACTATTATATTAAAAGACTTAATGATTTTTAATTTTTATCTTTCTCTTAATTCTAAATTTATCTTTAGTCAATGATTATAGACTATTTATAAATTTTATTTAAAAAAGGTATCATTTTTCATATTAATTATTTAATTTAGTTATTTTAAACAACCTAATTTAAGAATCAAATAACTGATTATGAGAAATTTATTTACTTTATTATTGATTTTAGAAATTTTAATATCAATTTCTGTTAAATCACAAAACATCGCCATAACTGATGACGATACTTACGTAGCAAATACATCATCAATGCTTGATGTAAAGTCAACAACTAAGGGATTATTAATTCCGCGACTGACAACCGCACAACGTACTGCAATTGCTACTCCGGCAACAGGTTTATTGGTTTTTGATACAACCTTAGGTGGCTTTTATTATTATAGTGGTTCAGCTTGGGTAAACTTAACTTCTGGTATTGCAAGTGGTATTATAGGATATACTTCACCCGATAAAGTATATCTGAATGATATTAACGATAAATTTGGAGTTGGTACAAAAACTCCATTCGGCAAAATGGAAGTAAAATCTGATGCAGGGCTTGGTGTAAACGACCCAATATTTCAGGTAATAAATAATAACGGTGATACAGTTTTTGCAGTTTATCAACAAGGAGTTAGAGTAAATGTTGAAGACGGAGTAGGTAAAGCTGCCGGAAGCAAAGGCGGCTTTGCTGTTGGAGGATTTAGCCCAGCAAAAGGTACATTTACCAACGAATTTTTGCGAGTAACTCCCGACAGCGTTAGAGTTTATATTGAAGACGACCCCGCTAAAGCAACAGGAAGTAAAGGTGGTTTTGCAGTAGGTGGATTTAGTCCTTCAAAAACAATAGCGACTAATTATATGCAATTGACACCAAATAATTATTTTATTGGTCACGAAGGCGGATTAAATATTACGACCGGATTATACAATTCTATTTTTGGTTATCAATCAGGAAAATCATTAACTACCGGATATAGTAATGTTTTTTTAGGATATAATGCCGGATTAAATGCAATATATTGTTATAAAAACATATTAATTGGCTATCAGGCAGGTCTTTCATTAGTTGGCAATGGATATTCTGATATGGGAAGTAATAATGTATTTATAGGAAGTGGAGCTGCAAAAAATTCTACAAGTAGTACTGCTGTTGTTGCAATAGGTAATGATGCAGGAAATGAAGGTGGTTATTTGAATACATTTGTTGGAAATGGTGCAGGAAATAAACAAACAGGAGGGGCTTGGAATAATGCATTTTTTGGTTATTTTGCCGGAAGAAATAGTACAGATGGCGACGGAAACGTTTGTCTTGGAAGTGAAGCCGGAGAAAATTTATCAACAGGAAATCGAAATATATTCATTGGTCAAAAAGCAGGTTCTTCGACTTTTTATGCAAATAATAATATTGCAATTGGATACTATGCCGGAAGATATATTCGTGAAGAAAGCAATATAGTTATTGGACATCAGGCAGGTTATAACCTGCAATATTCTACCGGAAATATATTATTAGGCTATCAGGCAGGTTATAACGAAACCGGCTCTAACAAACTTTATATAGATAATTCAAATACAACAACACCTTTAATTTATGGCGAATTTGATAATGATATTGTAAGAATAAATGGAAAATTAGGAGTTAACACCTCACCAACCTATTATATTCATTCTGTTGATAATACGACTTCAAGCGATGCTCCTGCTGTTTATGGTACTCATTCAGTTACCGATAATTACGGTATTGGAGTTAGAGGTGATGGAAAATATAGAGGAGTTTATGGATATTCCAGCACGGCTTCTGGCTCTGGTACTGGAGTTTATGGAATAGCTTCGGGCACCGGTACTGGAACACGATATGGGGTTTATGGTTATGCTTCAGGCGGAGCAACTGCTTGGGCAGGTTATTTTTCCGGAAATGTAAGTGTTACCGGAACATTATCAAAAGGAGGAGGTTCATTTAAAATAGACCACCCGCTTGACCCTGAAAATAAATACCTGTATCATTCTTTTGTAGAAAGTCCCGATATGATGAATGTTTATAACGGAAATATTAATTTAGATGCAAATGGAAAAGCAGTTATTGAGCTTCCTGCATATTTTGAAACTCTAAATAAGGATTTTAGATACCAGTTAACTACAATTGGCGGATATGCTCAGATTTTTATCGAACAGGAAGTGCAAAATAATAAATTTATTATTGCAGGCGGAACACCTGGTTTAAAAGTATCG
>MENC01000121.1:0-1665 GCA_001768155.1 Bacteroidetes bacterium GWA2_30_7 | reverse complement strand
GAATAAGAAAAGACACATTTGCCGAACAAAACAGAATTCCAACTGAAGTAGAGAAATCTCAGGAAGAAAAAGGTTTGTATTTATATCCGGCAGCTTATGGAAAATCTCAAGAAAAAGCAATTGATAAACAAAATTTAAAATTAAATGATTAAATATATGAAAAACAGTTTTTTATTATTAGTGCTTTTTATAGTAATAAGTTCTAATCTATTTTCACAGAATATCGCCATTACCGACGACGACACATACACCGCAAGCTCATCATCAATGCTTGATGTAAAGTCAACAACAAAGGGATTATTAATTCCGCGTTTAACAACAGTTCAACGTACTGCAATTGTAAGTCCTGCAACAAGTTTGTTGGTATTTGATACATCATTAGGCGGTTTTTATTATTACAATGGAACTGCATGGATTAATTTATCTTCCGGTTCATCAAGCGGATTATTATGGAGTTACAGTTCTCCAAATGTATATTTAACAGGAGCAAGCGATAAAGTTGGAATCGGAATATCAGCACCATTACATAAATTAAGTGTATCTGATAATGTAACTTTAACTGATGGCACAGACGGAAGTTTTATTGATATTCAAAATCAAAGCAACAGCACTGGAGTTTTAAGCGGAATAAGATTTTATAATGGTACAACTGCTACTACATATAAAGGTGGGATTTTTTATAAAGATGCTTTAGGTTTTGGTAGAGGCGATTTAATTTTTGCAAATAACTCATTAGGTGCTTCTGGGAATGTTAGTTCAAGTGATGCACGTTTAACAATTAAAAATACCGGTGGAATCGAGGTTAAAGCAACAACAGATGCTGCTGCAAATGCATCATTGTTTCACGTTTTAAATGCAACCGGCGATACAATTTTTGCAGTTTATGATGGTGGAGTTAGAATAAATGTTTCCGACGACCCTTTAGTAAAAGCTACTGGAAGTAAAGGAGGCTTTGCAGTCGGTGGCTTTAGCCCTGCAAAAGGAACGGTAACTAATGAATATTTAAGAATTACTCCCGATAGCATTAGGATGTATATGGAGGAAGGTTCTCCAAATAAAGCAACCGGAAGCAAAGGTGGATTTGCAGTTGGTGGATTTAGTCCTGCAAAATCAACCCCAACTAATTATTTTAATATTTATGGTTCAGGTTCTGCTACAACATTAAATCCAAGTGAAGCAAGAATTTTCTGGTATCCATTAAAAGAAGCATTTCTGGTAGGAAGAGTTTTAGTTCAATCTCCTGATAGTGTCGGGACAAATTCTTTTGCATCAGGTTTTGAGTCTAAGGCTATTGGAAATTATTCACAGGCAATGGGTTATTCTTGTATCGCAAGAGGAGCTTATTCTACTGCTATAGGTAAAAATGCTCTTGCAAATCAATCAAATTCATTTGCATTTGGAAGTGGGGCAAAAGCTTATTCAACAGATGCTTATGCATTAGGTTCAGGTGCAAATGCTTCAGGAATAGGCAGCTATGCATTTGGTTCATTAGGAAGAGATTCAGTTGGAAGTGCAACCGCCAATCCAACTATGGCTACAGGCTCATACTCAATGGCATTTGGTATGGGGGCACTTGCAAGCGGAATGAGTTCAATGAGTATCGGTATTAACAGTAATGCTGAAGGAGATTTAACTACAGCATTTGGTTACAATTCTCAAGCATTA
>MENC01000120.1:6723-6908 GCA_001768155.1 Bacteroidetes bacterium GWA2_30_7 | reverse complement strand
TATATGAGTATATTAACAGAATAACTACTGGTTTTGGGTTTTAATTTGGATTTTATAAAACATAAAAAAATGGCACTAAATAAAGGAAAACATATAATTGCTGAAATCGAAGGCACACGTTGTACAGTTGTTGAATCTGCAATTCTTGAACCTCGAATGAAATTTCTTAAAGATTTATTAGAAGC
>MENC01000120.1:1785-6708 GCA_001768155.1 Bacteroidetes bacterium GWA2_30_7 | reverse complement strand
AAAAGTAAGTGTCGAAAAAAAGGACGATGCACCAGATTCTTTTACAATTGGAGTTACTGATTTAATATTCAATCCTGTAATTGCTATATATGATAGTTCAATTAAAATAAAAGATGGAAGAACTGTTACACCGGCTTATTGGAATCAGGAAACTACTAAAATATTACCATTTTATTGGAAAAAAAGAAGTTATAAAAATTAGATTAGCAAGGTCAGCGACTAAAGCAATCGTACATCGTAAATTCCTAATCCTAAATCGTAAATCCTAAATAGTTCTATTCCCTATCAGCATCGAAATTTTAATTAAGATTTGTTTTAAAATCGTATGTCGTTGAATAAGTTCTTGAATTTGACTGTCGTCGAGTTTTGCTTTCAATTGCTTTTCGATTTCAGAAAGTTCTTTTTTGATACGAGCATACTTATATGAAATTATGGTTTTTGGAACAACTTCTTTTAGCATCAAATCTTCAGACGTTACAAAACTGTCGTGCTTTTCCCAAATTTTACTTAAATCATAAATTGGAGTCAGAAGGTCAATAGTAAGTTTACAGATTTCAGGATTTTCGTTGTGTATAAATGTCTTATGTTCAATTGGATTGCCATCGTTGTAAAAAGAAGTTATCAGCTCGAATACTTTTTGATATAATTGATTAGAAAATACTATATCATCATTTTTAATTTCATTAATTATGTAGTAAGCAACCGATTGCGAAACGTCATTTTCGGTGTAAAATAGCTCTTTGTCTCCGTAGGTTAACAAAAGCCTTACAATTTCTTTTTCTACAATATCGAATTGTTTGTTTGATAAAACCGGTGGTTGTTTTTGAGTTATAGTTTGTTGAATCGGAAGCTCTGTACGTTTGTTACGCTTTTGGTCGGCATTTTTAATTAAATGATTATTTAATTCGTAATACAAAACAGATTCGTCAACTTCCAATAAATTACTACATTCTTTTAAATAAAGAGAACGAGTTAAGTTGTTAGGAATAAGAGCAATGCTTTTTACAATATCGCTTATTACGGCTGCTTTCTTTGCAGGGTCGTTATTAACGTCTTTTAATAAGATTTTTGTTTTAAACTGAATAAAATCTGTTTCGTTTTTTGCAACATAATCTATTAATTCAGATGAACTTACTTTGCGTGAAAACGAATCGGGGTCTTCGCCTTCGGGTAAAAGCAAAACCTTAACATTCAATCCTTCTTCAATAATAATATCAATTCCTCTGAGAGCAGCATTTATTCCGGCTTTATCGCCATCGTAAATTATTGTAATATTATCTGTAAATCTTTTTATAAGTCGTACCTGCTCAACAGTTAGCGAAGTTCCCGACGAAGCCACAACATTTTCGATTCCAGCCTGAAACATCGAAATTACATCTATGTATCCTTCAACTAAAAAACACTTGCCTTTATCAGAAATTGCTTTTTTTGCGTGATAAATTCCGTAAACAATTTTGCTCTTATAATAAATTTCCGATTCAGGCGAATTAAGATATTTTGCAGTTTCTTTATCGGTTCGTAAAGTTCTGGCTCCAAATGCAATAGGTTTTCCCGAAAGTGCATGAATAGGAAAAATTACTCTACCCGAAAATCTATCAAAATATCGGTCGTTATGTTGAACTGTTAGTCCGGTTTTTACAAGAAATTCTAATTTATAACCTGCTTTAATAGCCGATTGCGTAAAATCATCTCTTTTGTCGGTGCAATAACCAAGTTGAAAAGTTTGAATAGTTTTATCAGAAAAACCTCGTTCTTTGAAATAGCTTAATCCAATTGCTTTTCCATCGGTGTGATTAAATAGTGTTTCGCTAAAATATTTTTGCCCATATCCTGTAACTATTTCGAGGCTTTCGCGAATATTTTTCTGGGCTATATCTTCCTCAGTTTGTTCTTTTTCGATAAAGTCGATACCATATTTTCGGGCTAAAAATTTAAGTGCCTCGTAATACGATAAATGGTCGTGTTCCATTATAAAATTAACAGGATTACCACCTTTTCCACATCCAAAACATTTGTAAATATTTTTTGCTGGTGAAACTGTAAAAGATGGTGTTTTTTCGTTATGAAAAGGACAAAGACCCAAGTAATTAGCACCTCTTCGTTTCAATGTAACATAATCCTGAACTACGTCAATTACATTTGCTGTATCAATTATTCTTTCTAGTGTTGAAGCGTCAATCATTCGTAAATTATTTCATTGCTAAAGTACTAAAAATTAAATATGATTGATTTTTTTAAAACCATAAAAAATATTTTAGGAAAAGATTATAGTTTTTCTACTTTTGTTGCAGTTTGATTATCAACTAATCTAATTATTAATGAAAACTAAAGTTAACTGGCTTCCATTATTTTTATCTAATTATTTAGGCGTTTTTAATGATAATCTGCTTAAAAATTTAATTTGCTTTATTTCAATATATTGGGTTGCCAGAGGAAATGAATCAATAATTATTATGCTTGCAACCGGATTTATGGTATTACCATATATTCTTTTTTCACCTTATGCGGGTTTTTTGGCTAAAACTCTTCAAAAGCAAAAAATAGTTCTCTATGCAAAATTTGCTGAAATACCTATAATGATTTTTGCTTTCACCGGTTTCTGGATTGAAAATATTTATATTGTAATGATAGGAATGTTTTTTATGGGTTTGCAAAGTTGTATATATTCACCTTCTAAATATGGACTTATCAGAGAAATTGGAGGAGAAGAAAAAATTTCGTTTGGTACAGGAATGATTGAAATGTTAACTTTTATGGGCGTTTTAACAGGGACTTTTATTGCAGGAGTTATTTCAGATATTATTCAAAATCAAATATGGATAATTTTTATAGCATTTATGATTATTTCAATTTCAGGATATATTTGTGGATTATATGTAAAAGCAATTGAATCAGAACCTTTAAAAAAATCAAATGAATCACTAAATCCAATTAGTTTTATCATTAAAAATTATAAATGGTCGTTAAAAAATTCACCTGAACTTAATTATGTTGTTCTCGGGTTGGCAACATTTTGGCTTGTAGGCTCAATGATTCAAATGAATATGCTTATTCATTGCCCTCAAAATCTTGGATTATCAAATACTGAAACTGGAGTTGTTATGGCACTTGTTGCGATTTCTATTGGATTAGGAACATGGATTTCGGGTTTAATAGCAAAAAAACATGTCGAAGTTGGAATTATTCCCGTTGGCGGAATTGGTTTAACATTAAGTACATTAATAATTTACATTGTCAATCCGGGAAGTTATATTTTTACTATTTTAATAATGTTAGCAGCATTTTCGGCAGGATTATTAAAAGTTCCACTTAATGCTTGGATGCAGGCTAACATTAAAGGTCGAAAACTTGGCGATGCAATAGCTTATAACAATCTGGTTGACTTTGTGTTTATTTTAATTTCAGCCGGATTATTTGGTTTTCTGGAAACCATTTTTGGAAGCAGAAATGTTTTTTTAGTTATAACATTATTATCATTATTTTTAACTTTGTTTCTTGTTATAAAATTAAAAGGAGTAAAACAAAGTTTTTCAAAGGTCTTTAAGATTTCATTATAATGCTTCAAAAAAAAACAGCAATATGGAAAAAAATTATAGCTTTTATTTTTAGAGTAGGATTTTCGTTAAGATATAAAGTAACCTTAAAAGGAGAAGAAATTTTAAAAGACAAAAGAGTAAAACTATTCCTGCCTAATCATCAGGCACTTATCGAACCTTTAATTCTTATTTCGCATATAATTAAGTACAATGAAATTTCTCCGGCAGTTTCTGCAAAATATTTCAAAAATTCATTTTTTCGAATAATAATGAAAGTTGCTAATTCTGTTCCTGTTAGCGATCTTGAGCATGGAAATAGAGATATAAATGTTCTTAAAAAAGTTAAGTCAGATTTACTAAATAGACTTTTAAGCGGGACTAGTGCATTGTTATACCCTGCAGGTCAATTAGCATCACAAGGATTTGAAAAAATATTTAATAAACAAGGTGCATATAATATTGTTTCAGAGCTTCCCGAAGATATTCTGATAATAGGAGTGAGGGTTAGTGGTTTCTGGGGAAGTATGTGGTCAAAAGCACATTCAAGAAATACTCCGGATTTTTTAGAAGTATTATTAAAAGGATTATTAATTATTTTATATAATATGATATTTTTTACCCCACGCAGAAATGTTTGTTTTGAATTTATTGATATAACAGATATTGCCAAACAGAAATCTAAAGTTGATAGAAAATCATTTAACCTATATCTGGAATCTTTTTATAATCAAGAAAATATTGAGCCTTTAACTAAAATAAAATATTTTTTTTATTCTTAAATAAATTCAATATTTTTACCCAAAATTAAGTTTAACTAAATCTTTTAACATGAAAAAAATTACAATTTTTATTTTGGCACTATTTATTAGTGTCGGGGTTTTCTCGCAAAACCTAGTCAATACAAGTTCAATTAAACGGTCATTGCAAGAAAAAAGCAAAACGACTGCTGAGAAAGAAAAGAAGCAAGAGTCTAAATTAAATGGGAAGAAAGTCTTACAAACTAAACTTACTTCTGTAAAAAACAACGAAAGTTTTGGTAACAAATCAATTCTTGCTGTTGAAGACACTTTAGCTTTATGTAACATTGACTCTCTTTCTGGTGGTGTAGGATATAACGGTGCTGGAGAATGGACATGTTCAATCAAACTAACCTCTGCTATGCTTACTCCATATATTGGTAAAGCTATTCTTGGAGTTGTTGCTGGAATTGCTGATGCTGCCAGTACAACAAGTATTGTAGCTCATATCATTACTGATAGTGCAAGTTATACAGGCTTAAATCCTGCTCTTGCAGGAACTACTGTTACAGGTGTTGTTGATGGTTGGAACGAAGCTCCAATCAGCATGTTAATTAGTGGTAGTGATATTTGGGTTGGTTACCATATAA
>MENC01000120.1:758-1670 GCA_001768155.1 Bacteroidetes bacterium GWA2_30_7 | reverse complement strand
GAGTATTATGGTTCTAGTTGGTACTCCCACTGGTTGCTTACAGCCCAATTCTTTAACTACAAGTAATATAACAAATAATTCAGCTGATTTAGCTTGGAATACAGGTGGTGCAACAGCTTGGAATATTGAATACGGAACAGCAGGTTTTACTCAAGGTACAGGAACTGTAATTGCTGTTACAACTAATCCATATACATTAACCGGATTAACTCCTGGCAATTATGAATTTTATGTTCAAGATGATTGTGGTGGTACACAAAGTACTTGGACTGGTCCTTCAGCTTTTTCTGTTACAAATTGTGCATCTCCTGCATGTTATTTTACATTTACAATGAACGATACTTATGGAGATGGATGGAATGGTGCTACTTTAGATGTTTTGGAAGATGGAATTATAGTTGCAACATTAACAGGCCCTGCTGCTGCAACATTAACTGATTCGGTTGGTGTTTGCGGAACTGGAACTCTTACTCTAGTATGGAATAAAGGTTCATGGGATTCTGAAATTAATTTTTCGGTAACTTCACCTTTTGGGACAGTAATATATGAAATAATTGACCCTGCAACAGCAGCTCCACTAGTTGATGGTGCAACATTCTATACTGGTTCTTCATCTTGCACTCCACCTGCTTGTCCAAATCCTACTACTTTAGCAGCTACTAATATTACTGCAACTTCTGCCGATATTACTTGGGTTGAGGCTGGCACTGCAACTCTTTGGGATATAGAATATAGTGTTGAAGGATTTACTCCAACAGGAACACCTACTACAGCCGGTTTAACAGCACAAACAGCTTCGTTAACTGGATTAACAGCACAAACGGCTTATGATGTTTATGTTAGAGCCGATTGTGGCAGCTCTCAAAGTACTTGGACTGGTCCTTATACATTTACTACTTCTTGTAGTATCAT
>MENC01000120.1:0-669 GCA_001768155.1 Bacteroidetes bacterium GWA2_30_7 | reverse complement strand
GTTAATTACTCCACAGTTTTCAATACCAGCAGTTGGATATTCTTTATTTGCTGAAATATTTTGGTTTGGTTCTTATGTCGATTATTTAGATATTTTGGTTTCTACTACAGATAATCAAACTACAAGCTTTACAGCTTCATTAACTAATCTCGACACTTTAGATTTACTTCAAGATGGATGGCAAAGTTTTGAACTAAATTTAGATGCATTTACAGGGCAGGATATATATATTGCTTTTAACGAGCATGTTGCTGATAATACTGCCGAAGGTGCATTTATTGGTTTAGATTTAGTGAAAATTGATTTCTCAACTTCTGCAAAAGAAGTAGTAAGTAAATCAGATGATATTAGTATATACCCAAACCCTACAACTGGAATTATAAATATTAGAACCACTGCTAAAAGCAATGTTTATGTTTATAATATTTTAGGTGATGTTGTTGCAACTTTCGATAACTTATCGAATATAAGTAAAATTGATTTAAGTAATTTATCAGAAGGAAATTATGTAATAAAAGTAGTTACTGAAAAAGAATCAGTAAACAAGCATATTACTATTGTTAAATAAGGTTTTTTAATTAAAAATTAAAGCTACTTCATTTGAGGTAGCTTTTTTTTTATAAATTTAGAAGAATTTGGAGATTCTGAAACGAGTTCAGAATAAAGTTC
>MENC01000119.1:6328-6886 GCA_001768155.1 Bacteroidetes bacterium GWA2_30_7 | reverse complement strand
CGTTATGAATTTGAAATAGAAGTATTAGTAAAATCAACTTGGAAGGGAATATCTGTTATTGAAAATCCAATTAGTGTATATTATGCACCGCTTGGAGAAAGAATTACACACTTTCGACCATTTAAAGATTTTTTCAGAATTAGCTTATTAAATACTTATTTAGTTGTACTTACATTGCTTTATTATAAGCCATTTTATTTTATTAAACAACTAAATAAAAAGAGTATATCCGATTTTTATTATAAACAAATTTTAAATTCTGATGAAACCGTTATTCGTCGTACACTTGCAGTAATGTTCGGAACTTTTATGGGAATAATTCCAATCTGGGGTTATCAGTTAATCACATCTTTAGCATTAGCACATATTTTTAAATTAAATAAAATAATTGTTGGAGTTGCTGCAAATATTAGTATTCCGCCAATGATTCCATTTATTATTTATGGAAGTTATTTATTTGGCGGGATTTTTATTTCCAACAGCATTATTCTTGAATATTCTTCAGATATTTCTTTGGAAACAATTAAAATTAATCTTTTTCAATATGTTACAGGCAGC
>MENC01000119.1:0-6293 GCA_001768155.1 Bacteroidetes bacterium GWA2_30_7 | reverse complement strand
AATTATTTAATTAGAAGAAGAATTTCTGTAGTTTTATTCTTCATTCTAATAATTTCTGGAATGATTTACTTTTCTTCAAAATTAAAACTTGAAGAAGATATTACTAAAATGTTGCCCGACTCTCCTTCTATTCAGCTATTTAATAATATTTATAATAACTCAAGTTTTGCTGACAAAACAATATTTAACTTATACTTTGAAGGCAACAAATCTGACTCTTATCAAGATGATTTAATAAACGTTGCAGACTCTTTAGTGAGTAAACTCAAAACTCAGCTTTATCCAGATTACATTAAAGAAATTACATATTCTATACCTGAAGAAAAAATGCAGGAAGTTTACAATTATTTTTACGAAAATCTTCCACTTTTTCTTGATTCATCAGATTATTTGAAAATAGATACATTAATTTCACTCGAAAGTATTTCAAAAAATATCGAAAGAAATTATAAAACTCTGCTCACTCCGGCAGGTTTTGCATTCAAAAAATTTATACAACTCGACCCGTTGAGCTTTACACCTATTGTTCTTAATAAATTAAAGCAACTACAAGTTGATGAGGATTTTGAGTTGTATCAAAACAGAATTTTTTCAAAAGATAAACAGAATTTAATCTTTTATATAACTCCAAAGTATCAAGTAGGGAAAACAACCGAAAACAAATATTTATTTAACGAGATTGATAAATTAATTGAAAACATTCAAAAAAATTCAAAAAATAACCTGCATGTAGAATATTTTGGAAGTACTGTTGTTGCTAATGGTAATGCTCAACAAATTTCTAAAGACATTATTCTTACAGTCGTTATTTCAATTCTCATTTTATTTATTCTTCTTTCTTTTTATTTTAAAAATTTTACAACATTCTTCTTAATATTTTTGCCGGTGGTTTTCGGGGCTGGTGTTGCAATAACTTTTTTCAGCGTTTTTTATGGAAGTATTTCAGCAATAACACTTGGAATAGGCTCAATTTTATTAGGACTTACTATCAATTATGGACTGCATTTTTTTACACATTATCAGCACGTTGGTTCTATAAAAAGTGTTTTGAAAGATGTAAGTATTCCACTATTAATTAATTGTTTTACTACTGCGTTAGCATTTTTGGGATTAACATTAGTAGAGTCTGAATTGTTACACGAATTAGGAATTTTTGCTGCTATTAGTGTTGTGTCTGCTACGTTATTTTCACTGATTATTTTTCCGTTACTCTTAAAACCTGTAAATTCTAAAAACACTAAATCTGGAATTAGCCTTTTAGATAAAATTGCAAATTATGAATATTATAAAAATAATTATTTATTATTAGGTATTATTATATTAGTAATAGTATCTTCTTTTTACATACAAAATGTAAAATTTGAGGACGATTTAAATAAAATGAGTTATGTTTCTGAAAAACTTCAAAAAGCAGAAAAAAATCTTGATAAAATTAATAATTATACTCTTCGTTCAGTATATGTTCTCTCAACCGGAAAGGATTTGAACAATGCTTTAAACTCTAATAAAATCACTTTACATATAATTGATAGTTTAAAAAAAGCAGGAATAGTTAAAAAAATTCATTCTGTTAAAGATTTTTTATTATCTGAAATTGAGTTAGAAAAAAGGCTAAATAATTGGAATATATTTTGGTCAAATCAAAAGAAAATTAATTTAATAAATTCGGTTAAAGATACTTCAGTTAAATTTGGATTCAAAGTGAATGCCTTCGATTCGTTTACAAATATGTTAGAAAAAAAATATAGTACTGAAAATTACAAAAATAACTTCGAACTTAATAGCTTATTTAAAGACTATATAATTACAACTGAACAATTTACATCAGTACTTACGATTTTAAAAATTCCTCAATCAGAAAGAGAAAAAGTAAACGAAATATTCTCATCAGTAAAAAACGTAGTAGTTCTTGATAAACAATTTATTACAAGCTCTTTAGTAGAAACTGTAAAAAAAGATTTCAATTTTTTGGTAGCTATCTCATTGCTCGTTGTGTTTTTAATTCTTGTTTTTTCTTTTGGAAGAATTGAACTTGGAATTATTGCATTTACACCGATATTGCTAACTGGCATTTGTATTTTAGGAATAATGGGAATCACCGGCATTAAGTTTAATCTTGTAAACATCATTATAACTTCATTTATATTTGATTGCGGAATTGACTACAGTATATTTATTACTAAAGGGTTAATGAATGAGTATAAAACCGGACAAACAGAATTAAAAGCCTTTAAAACTTCAATTTTAATGTCGTTAATTACTACAATTATTGGAAGTGGTGTTTTAATTTTTGCAAGCCATCCCGCAATAAAGTCTATAGCTTTAATATCTACGGTAGGGTTATTATCTACAATTATAATTTCTTACACAATTACTCCTCGCTTATTTTATTGGATTACAAAAATAAAAGGGCAAAAAAGATTAACTCCAATAACTCTATCTAATTTGATTTATTCGTTTGTAGCATTATCAATTTTTGCAATTGGAAGTGGTATTCTTACAATTTTTGTAATTCTACCAATTTTAGGAAAAAAACCTAGAGAAATTTATCATGGAGTACTTCGTATGTTTTCTAAGTTTATCATTTACATAATGTTCAATGTTAAAAAGAAAATATTTAATAAACAATATGCCAATTTTAAAACACCAAAAGTAATAATCGTAAATCACCAGTCGCATATTGATATACCATTAGTATTAATGCTTACACCAAAACTTATTATTCTGACTAACGATTGGGTACAAAATAATTTATTCTATGGAGTTATAGTTCGTTTTGCTGAATTTTATCCAGTTTCGAATGGATATGAAAATAGCATTGAAGTTTTATCCAAAAAAGTAAAAGATGGATACTCTATTGTAGTTTTCCCGGAAGGTTCTCGCTCACAAGATTCTAAAATAAAACGATTTCATAAAGGAGCATTTTATATTGCCGAAAAATTAAAACTTGATATTTTGCCAATTGTTATACATGGGACAGGTGAATGTATGACTAAAGGTGAGCCATTTTTGAAAAGCGGAAAAATATTTTTAAAATACCTTCCAATTATTTCAACAAATGATAATTCTTTTGGCGAAACTTATAACGAACGTACAAAACAAATATTGAAATATTTCCGACAAGAATTTGAGATATTAAAAGCTGAATATGAAAGCAATGTTTATTTCAGAAAAAAGCTAATTAGTAATTATATTTTTAAAGGACCGGTACTCGAATGGTATTTAAGAGTTAAAATACGTCTTGAAAAAGATTATAATGATTTTCTAACATTCATACCAAATAAAGCTGTGATTACAGACCTTGGCTGCGGATACGGATTTTTAGCTTATACAATGCAAATGAAATCAGAAGATAGAATTATTTATGGTTTTGATTACGATTCTGAAAAAATTCAAACTGCAAATAATTGTTCTTTAAAAAATGAAAATTTATTTTTTCAATGTGCTGATATTTCTGCAATTGATTATCCCGAAAGTGACGTTTTTATTATTAGCGATGTCTTACACTATTTACCCGAAACAAAGCAAAAAGAAATTATTGAAGAATGTATTTTTAAATTACTCCCAGACGGTAAATTATTAATTCGTGAAGCCGATTCAAATATGGAAAAACGCCATTCCAGAACCAAATTAACAGAGTTTTTATCGACAAAAGTTATTGGATTTAATAAAACCTATAACGATGAAAAACAATTATTTTTTATTTCAAAAGATTATTTAATTAATATTGTATCGAAGCATAATTGCAAAGTAGAAATAATTGATAATACTACTTTTACGTCTAATATTATTTATGTAATTTCTAAAAATTAGATTTTCTTTATTTTCTTAAATAAGTTTAAACATTCAAATTATGAATAAACAGGATACAATAAAAATATTTGAAGATAAAAAGGTTAGAACTTTATGGGATGAGAAATTAGAAAAATGGTATTTTTCTGTTATAGATGTAATCGAAATTCTAACTAATGGAAATAGACCAAGAAAATATTGGAACGACTTAAAAACCAAACTCAAAAAAGAAGGAAGCGAACTGTCCGAAAAAATCGGACAACTGAAAATGCAATCTGCCGATGGAAAGTTTTACAAAACTGATGTAGCTGATACAGAGCAGCTTTTCCGACTAATTCAAATCCCCAAATTTGAAAACTTAGTGAATTAATGAATAAATTCGATGTATTAATTATCGGTAGTGGATTAGGTGGTTTAATAACTGGTGTTATATTAAGCAAAGAAGGTTATAACGTTTGTGTAATAGAAAAACAGCAACATATTGGTGGTTGTATTCAGAATTTTACCAGAGATAATTGCATTTTCGATGTTGGTGGTCATTATATTGGAGGATTTGAAAAGGGTCAAAATTTATATACTTTCTTTAATTATTTAGGTATAGCCGATAAATTAAATTTACGAAAGTTAGACGTAGATTGCTTCGATAAAATTATTTTTCAAAATGGCGAAAATTACTCTTTTGCAATGGGTTTTGAGAATCATAAAGAGAAATTATTAGAAAAATTTCCAAAAGAAAATAAAGCAATTTCAGATTATCTAAATAAAATTCGTGAAACATGTGATAAATTCCCGTTATATAATCTTAAAAAAACTGACAATCCATTAATGGAGAGCATTATGCACAACGATAGCTTCGATAATTTATTGAATGGATTGACCAATAATCAAAAACTAAAAAATGTGTTATCTGCAACTAATTCCTTATATGCCGGAATTAAAGAAAAGTCGCCATTTTATATGCACGCACTAATAATGAACTCATATATAGAGAGTTCGTGGCGTTTTGTAGATGGTAGTTCGCAATTGGCAGTATTACTAAAAAAACAAATAGAATTAAATGGAGGAAAAGTATTAACTAATCATGAAGCACTTAGTTTTACTTTTTCTGATAATTGTATTAGTTCCGTTAATCTTAAAAATAAAGAACCGCTATTTGCACAGAATTTTATTTCAAATATTCATCCCACTCTAACTTTAAAAATGATACCTGATGATAAAATCAGAAAAGCTTACCGACACCGAATCAACAGCCTCGAAAATACAATCGGAATGTTTACCGTATATGGAGTTTTGGAAGAAAATTCATTTACTTACATTAATCACAACGACTACATTTTTCGCGATTCAAATGTATGGACTGCCGAAACATATTCTTCAATTAATTACCCTGAACATTGTTTAATGATAACTCCTGCCAGTTCAAAATCAGATAAATATGCAGATTGTGTAATTTTAATGGCTTACATGAATATTTCTGATTTAAGTAAATGGATTAATACTGATATTGAAAAAAGAGGCACTGATTATAAAGATTTTAAAGATGCAAAAGCTCAGGGTTTAATTAATTTTGCAAATAAATATTATCCAGATTTGAAATCTAAAATAAAAAAATATTATACTTCCACACCATTAACTTATAGAGATTATACTGGAACAATTGACGGTTCGTTATATGGAATTTCAAAAGATTATAAAAATCTTGTAAAATCGGTTATTTTCCCAAAAACACACATTCCAAATTTACTTATGACTGGTCAAAATATTAATTTACATGGGGTTTTGGGTGTTACAATTGGCTCAATATTAACTTGTTCTGAATTAATTGGAATACATCCATTGATTAACAAAATTGTCAGCAGTAATTAGTGTCAGGTTTAATTCTAAAAAGCCAAATAATTTGCCTCGAAAAAATCCACTATCTGCTCTAAAAAAAATATTTTTTACTCCTTTAGGTATGTTATTTACTGTAAATGAGTGCGTAACAGTTTTTGTTTTTAAGTTTGATTTCTTTTTTGTATTTTTCATATTTAAAGTGAGTTTTGAATTGTTCGTTTTTTTTGTTTAAACTCTTTAAAGATAAACATTTAAACTCACTTTTTATACTTCTATTTTACTTTTTTAGGTTATATTTTATATGGTATTACACTAATTGTTTTTTTTATAGAAGAGATTTATGACAAACAAGTTTTTTTTGATAAAAAAACAATAACAAAAAAATTAGATAAATGAGAAATATGACTAATTTATTAAAATATTTGAAACTTTAATTAAAATATTTCGTAAAAAAAAAGTGTTATTTTACAAAAAATAGTATTTTCATTAAAACGAATTGCAAATAGTGATGAAGATTTATGAATATATTTTTACAATGCTAAATTATTAATTCCTCAATAGTCGATGCTTATTTCTTAAATCCTATTTCAATTGCGTTTCTTAATTTTTGATGTTCTTTATGTAAATTAATTTAGGTGCTTAAAAAATATCTTATAATAATAAGTTTT
>MENC01000118.1:5658-15339 GCA_001768155.1 Bacteroidetes bacterium GWA2_30_7 | reverse complement strand
GAACAGGACAACGAGTCCATTTTGAAGTATCACCAGTAATTATCAAATCTACATTTGCTAATCTATAAATTCTTGAATTCATTAAAGTTTGACTAGACGATTCAGCCGGTTGATTATTGAAATTTGAAACAAGTCGGTAAGGAGCAAAAACAGCATTTTTTTCGAAAAATTCATAAGGGTCGCCCCAATTTGTAGAAAATTTTATATCGTTAAAATACGAATTACAATCACCCGATGAAGGATTGATATAAGAATAACCTGATTTAATCCAATCTCTAAAATCGGTAACATCATTATCTGGTAAAAATTTTAACCATGGTTTTGTAGTGTCTGAAAATTCAATTGATGTAGATAGAAAACCGTTATTTTCGGGGTATTGTTTAGTAACCATGGGTTGATTACTAAAAGTTTCAACAGGCAGAGAATATGGAGTTTGCACAATTTCAACAGATAATCCAAGCTCAGGAATTATTTGTAAATCGTTTACAGAAATCCACGAATTTGAATAAATACTTCCAATAGGGTTTGGATTTACTACCCCTTCTTTATCTTTTATAACCCAAACAGCATCAGTAATATATCCATAAATATCATAATTTAAAGTATCAGAATAAAAATAAGGATTATAATAATAATAACCTGATGTATTAGTTCTTACATTATTTGGTAGCATTTTTATTTCATATTCACCAAAAGGAACATTCAGTGGGTCAACAACTTTAATTTTAATAGGTCCTTTCCCTGATTTATATTGTATAGTGTCTGCTTTCCAGGGAGTACCCGACATAATTTTATTTAATGTTTCATCTTTTATATCTAAAACATTATTTCCACATCCAAAACCATCGTATTGAGTAATTTCAGGTTCGTTGCCAAAATTTGGGTCTGTTGTAGTATTTGCAGGTGCTGGCATTGCTTCAAAAACCGTAGTATTTTTAGATTGAATATACGGTAAACGTTGACCGCTTAATGAATCGTTACCCTGAAGTGTAAATGTTTTATAATTATTATAAGCATAAGAAATTGCCATAAAATAATATTTTTTAAAATTTTCTAATTGCTGATTTGTTGGAGAAAAAGCATTTTGGGTTATTGTAAAATTATTATTAATTCCAAGATTTGCTCCATTTACTTCAACTTGAGGAATATATTTTGCTGAATCGTAATTCCAGTAATAATTAGTAATCAGACTTATACTGTCATTAACATCGCATTGGTAAACTAATTTTGCTTTTGAAGTATCACTAATTTGGTCAATAGTAATGCTATTATTTTTTAACTGAAATACTTTATATCCTTGAAAATCATAAATTTTATCGCAGTTAGGATTTGCATCGGGACATATTATCATTGGGTCTATTTCAGAGTAAGAGTCGTTATAATTGTTAGATGAAATATTATTTGTAATTGTAAAATTTAACTGTTGGTTAGAAGAGCTAATCGTTAATTCAGGAGCGTCAGGAAGTTCAAGAATATAAAAACAATTATCGAAAAGACTCTGTATATTATCATCGGCAAGTTTAAGCTCTTCAATAGACTCAATATTATTAATAGTAGAACGTGCCCACACTGCTGCAATCATTATATCATTTATTTCACCAGGTTCCATAATAATTGGACCAGCCGATTGAACAAATCTTCTGTCTCCAGGCTCATTAGCTTCTGTAACCTCATCCCATCCATTAGGATATTGACCTGAAACATCTATTCCATTTGTTCCTAAATTACATAAATCAGAATTTCCCGGAAACATAAAATCTGCCGGTGTTTGAGTTGGATTACTTGTACCCCAACCAATTCCACCATATAATAAATTTGAATTATCTTTCCATTTTCCAATTAAATAATTATAGTGATCAACTGCGGTATTTGGGTCTTGAGTTGGTGAAGGTCCTGTAGCATTATTAAAATAAATAAAATTTTTCATTCCTAAGCGTTCATTATCAATAATATTATCGCCAAAGTTTTGACCATTAATATTTCCATTAAAAATATCACCGCTTCCAACAATTTCCATATTACCTGAAACTGAATTATATCTGTATCCATTGCTACAATCTAGATTTCCTGTGTTATCATAGTTTGATAAATCATCAATTCCATCAGTATCTTTATATGGACCTCTTATAAAATCAATACCAATTGCAGGAGGATTTGCTCCATAAGACCAAGTTTGGCCAGTTCCGTCTTCTGTAGCTCCATTATAAACGTAACCTAGTCCTCTGCTAACATCACAGCCGACATAATCATCGGCAGAGTATCCTAAATCTGCATCTGTCCAAAATCCAACATAAGTATCATGGTAAGTATTAACTGACCTGTTAAAAATTTCATAACGATATAATGTAGAATTATTTATAGCAGCATCGTTAGATGAATAAGCAAATGCCTGAGCATGAACCTCAATACCTAATGCATCTCCACCAGTTTCGGTATGTATATTTCCATTATCGTTAAAAACCCACCATAATGCTTTATCTCCATATAATAATGATTTATTGCTTCCGGGAATATCCTGACAGTTAAGATTTTCGTCAAGGTCGAAATATGGATAATCGCCATCGTCAGGATTATAAAATGCATCTGTATTATTATCATAAAAAGGGGCTAAATAATTTGGATAATTATTAGCAACATCGCCATTCGCGGGCCAGTTTATTATCGAATTTGGAATTGTATATCCGGGAAATGAACTATCTCGTTGAGCAACAGGTGTATTATACCAATCTCTAAAAAGCTTAACTTCGCTTCTTGTTATAGAAAATATTTTGTTGTATTCTAAACAAGTTGCTGCATTTGTCGACGCTTGATTTGCACCTGTAGTTTCTAATGGACCAGGCCAGAAATCAACACCATTTTGTCTGAATTTTTGCCCTGCAAAATGCAATTGTCCACTTTGGTCTAGTCCCCCAATCCAGATAGAACCTGCAAATAATGATGTTTTCCCTGAGCCAAACGGCACTTCGTATTTTGCAATTCCTACCAAATCCCACCACATATCGCTGCTATTCATAATTAATGCTCTTACATTATTTATATCAAGATAATAAGCTGAAGTTGGAGCAGTGCAACCGGCAGTTTGGCTTTGGCTGTTAAAATTTACTAGAATTAAAAAAAACGCTAAAACTAAGATGTAGATTGGATTTTTCATGGTTAAAGTTTTAATTTATGTTATTGTGCATGTAAAAATACAAAACATAAAAAATATTTTATATGTTATATAACATAATTTATTCAAAAGGGCTAAATCAGTTTCCCAACGGAAATTTTGAAATTTTGGAATTTGGTGATTTAGAATTGCCTGAAACTGAAGTATTGTTTATTGTGCATTGCCAAAATGAAGAAGTGAAGAATTTAATGCAGATTACTTTATACCTTTCAAATACAACAACTTAATTGTTTGAAAATTTAATCAAAATTATTTAAATTTTTTCCTCAAAACCATCAAACCATCTCTGATTGGAAAAATTACATTTTCAACTCGGTTATCGTTCATAACGAACGAATTAAAATCTAATATTCCTTTTGTATATAAGTCGTTTGGTTGCAATTCTTCAATTACTTTTCCGTTCCAGAGAACATTATCTGCAATTATAAATCCTCCAGGTTTTATCTTATCGAATACTAAATGGTAATAATCTAAATACTCACGTTTATCGCCATCAATAAATGCTAAATCATAAGTGTAGTTAAGGTTTTTTACTATGGTTTTTGCATCGCCAATAAAGCATTTTATTTTATCTTCATTGTTTGATAATTTGATATATTTTTGAATTATTGATTCTAACTCATCGTCAATCTCAATAGTATGAATTTCACAATTATTTTCCAACCCTTCTGCCATACAAATTGCCGAATATCCGGTATATGTTCCAATTTCCAAAACGAATTGGGGTTTAATCATATAACAAAGCATTTTAAGTACTTGTCCTTGTATATGGCCCGATAACATTCTGGAATTAAGCACTTTTAATTTTGTAAAACGGTTTAATTCTTTCAGAACCTCGTTTTCGGGTTGAGTATGAGATTCGATGTATTTTTCGAGTTTTTCGGATATTAAGTTCATTATTTTTATTTAGGATTTAGGAATTTACGATTTAGAATTTAGGATTTTACTACGTATTAACTTCAAACCTCAAACTTCAAACAAATTAAAACTATTTATATATTAAGTGTGATATTTTCGATTCTTCAAAAACTTCGTTTGCAATTTCAAGGATTTCCATAGCGGTAAGTTTTTCAATTTTAGAATAAACTAAATCCAAACAATCAACTTTATTAAACATTAAATAACTCTTACCAATGCTAAACATTTGATTCAGATTATTATCAGAAGCAATTGTGATTTGACCGATTAACTGACTTTTTGCTTTTTTAAGCTGAACAGAGCCAAGTTTATTGTTTTGTAAAATTTTTAATTCTTTAATTATAAGGTCATAAACTCGATTAAGATTTTCTTTGTCAGTGCCAAAATAAATATATGTTAATCCAGTATCGGAATAGTAATTATATGCAGATTCTACGTTATAAACATATCCATACTTTTCTCGTAGTAGCATATTTAATCTGGAGTTCATATTGTTTCCGGCAAGAATATTATTTAAAAGGATTAGCCCAAGTCGATTTTTGTTTTTGATATCATAGGCTACACTTCCTAATATACAATGCGACTGATAGGTATCTTTATCTGTTTCACTTCTTGAGATTTTATAATTTGAGCATTTTCTTCTTTTTACTTTTCTGAGATTTGACTTTACATCAATAAAATATTTTTCAAAAAACATCACAAGTTTTTCAAAAGAAATATTTCCGATTGAACTAATAATAATTCTATCTGTATTATAATTGTTTAGCATAAAAGTTTCAACATCATTAATATTGAAAGACTTAACGCTTTTTTCAGTGCCAAGAATGCTTCTTCCAAGTGGGTGATTATCGAAAACCAGTTGTTCAAATTCGTCGTAAATAAGTTCGTAAGGATTATCGTTATATGAATTAATTTCATCAATAATAACGTCTTTTTCTTTTTCTAATTCTTTAGGTGGAAAAGTAGAATTAAAAACAATATCGCTAAAAATGTCAAGTGTTTTTTCGTAATATTGAGTTAGAAATGTTGCAAATACCACAGTCTTTTCTTTAGTTGTATAAGCATCGAGTTCTCCACCAACATCTTCGAGGCTGCTAATTATATGATAGGCTTTACGTTTTTTTGTTCCTTTAAAAATTACATGTTCTATAAAATGAGCCATTCCATGTTCATTTTTCTTTTCATCTCGTGAACCGGCATCAATAAAAATTCCGCAATGTGCAACAGGAGAAATCGAATGTTTATGTACTAATTTAATACCATTTTCGAGGATATGTTCTTTATATTCCATAAATAAAATTAATTGTGCAAAGTAAGATATGATAAGCCAAATAAAAAATAATAAAATAAGTTTTTATTAATAAAATAATTGTATTAAATTTGCACCTCAATTTTGAAGGTACCTTAGCTCAGTAGGTAGAGCAATGGACTGAAAATCCATGTGTCCGTGGTTCGATCCCGCGAGGTACCACAAAAAGAGGGGCTTTTGCCCCTTTTTTTATTTTTTCTTTAACAAATCATCGAAAATTCAATTAGTAAATGTGAAGATTTAAAACTGCATAAAAAAAATATTAATATTTACGCAAACTCTCTTAGGTTTGGAATTTGAAACTTTGAATTTGGGCTTGGTACTGAAACCTGCCAGGCCGCCTCCCACTTGCCCTCGAAGACCTTGCAGGTTTTGGAGCTTGGAATCTTGAAATTTTGGACTTTTACAGTTCTCCCTCTTTCCCTTTTGAAAATTGTTTTTCGGTTTTCAGGCTTCCGCTCACATTAAATTCTTTGTATTTTCCGTCTTTTATACCATTATTATAATACTCTTCTATCCAAATTTTTCCTGATTCGTACCACCATTTCCAAAGACCATCGCGTTTGCCAGATAAATATTTTCCTTGTTGTTTTATATTACCGTTCTCGAACCATTCGGTGTAAGTACCTATCATAATATCTTGGTCCATATTATATTCGATGCCTTTTATTCCATTTTCGTACCAGCCAATAAATTTTCCGTGTTTTTTTCCTTTTAAATAATTTCCTTCAAATTCGGTAGTTCCATTTTTATACCAGGTAACTACTTTTCCTTCTTTTAAACTATTTCGATAATTCATTTCAATAGCCAGTTTTCTATTTTCGAACCACATAAAATATGTTCCATTCTCTTGATTATTTTCATATAATTTTTCAATTTTTTTAGCTCCATTTGGATACCATTCTATGGATTTTCCATTTAGCCTTCCTTCTTTAAAATTCCTTTCACTCCAAATGTTTCCACTATTATAATATGAATTACACTTTCCGGTGAAAACACTTGAATCTTCAAGATTGTAATATAACCCGTCTTGCATCCCAATTATTTTACAATTTTTTGATTTTTTGCTACAAGAAGCTAATAATAAGATTGATACGAATAATAATAACAAAAACTTCATGATATTTTTCTTTAAAAATAAAGCATTAAATTTTTATGTACAACCTATTGGTAAAAAAAATTAATTAAAAGTGAAATTTAAAAATTCTGAATTGAATTTTTATTTGTAACAAATGTGTAAATATGTTCAAATTTCGACACAGCCACGTCAATATTTTCAATATCTTCAAAAATCAGAGTTAGCTTATCTTTGATTTCTTTCATTTGAGATTTTTTTGGAAATGCTTGAACATAATTTAAAATATTTTTAAAAGTAGCTGATTTATAATAATCTGAGTCGGGATTTACAATAAAATAAATAACCATTTTTTGATTTTTCAGAACAATTTTTTCCATTCCCATCTTAACAGCTTTCCAACGAATACGTAACATATTTAACAAGTCTAAAGCGGGTTGTGGAAATTTCCCGAAACGGTCGAAAAGCTCTTTTTCAAAAATTTCGAGTTCAGGTTCGGTTTTTATTTCATCAAGTTTGCGATATAATTTTATTCGTTCGGGTACGCTTTGTATATAATATTCTGGAAAAAGTATTTCCATATCAGTTTCAACTGCACAATCTTTTATAAATTCCTTTTCAACAGTATCGTCTTCATTTTCATTGTGATAAAATTCTTTAAACTCGCCTTCACGAAGTTCCTGAATTGCTTCGTCAAGTATTTTGTGATAAGTTTCGTAGCCAATATCTGCAATAAAGCCACTTTGTTCGGCTCCCAGTAAATTTCCAGCTCCGCGAATATCTAAATCTTGCAATGCAATATGAAATCCACTTCCAAGCTCCGAATATTCTTCAATAGCTTTAAGCCTTCTTCGGGCTTCGGGAGTCATTACTGATAGGGGAGGAGCAAGCAAATAGCAAAAAGCTTTTTTATTTGAACGTCCAACCCTGCCTCTAAGTTGATGTAAATCGCTTAATCCGAAATTTTGAGCATTATGAATAAAAATTGTGTTTGCATTCGGAATGTCAAGCCCCGACTCAATTATAGAAGTTGCAACAAGTACATCAAAATCGCCAGAAATAAATTCAAGCATTACTTTTTCGAGGTGCTTACCGTCCATTTGACCATGTGCAATTCCAATATTTACTTTCGGACAAAGTTGTTTTATTTTTCCTGCAATATCTTCTATATTAACAACTCTATTATGTATGAAAAATACCTGTCCGCCACGATTGACTTCGTACATAATAGCTTCACGAATAATATCATCGTTAAATACATGAAGTTCGGTAATTATCGGATGTCGATTTGGTGGCGGAGTATTTATTACAGACAAATCTCTTGCTCCCATCATCGAAAACTGTAAAGTTCTTGGAATTGGTGTAGCTGTGAGAGTTAGCGTATCTATATTTACTTTCAAATGCTTTAATTTATCTTTTGCTGCAACGCCGAATTTCTGCTCTTCGTCTATAATTAATAATCCTAAATCTTTGAATTGCACATCTTTACTTATTATACGATGTGTTCCAATTAATATATCAACTTTTCCATCTTTTAATCCTTTTAGTGCAAGCCTCTGACTTTCTGTACTTTTTAGCCGACTTACATAGTCAACAGTACATGGAAAATTCTTTAATCTATCGCTGAATGTTTTAAAATGCTGTAATGCAAGAATTGTTGTTGGGACAAGTATTGCCACTTGTTTTCCATCAGTAACAGCCTTAAATGCAGCTCTTACAGCAATTTCAGTTTTACCAAATCCAACGTCCCCGCAAACCAATCTGTCCATTGGATTTGGCGATTCCATATCTTTTTTAACTGCTGCTGAGGAGTTTGCCTGGTCGGGAGTGTCTTCGTAAATAAAAGAGGCTTCAAGTTCCTTTTGCAGATAACTATCGGGAGAAAAACTGAAACCTTCTTCTTGCTTTCTTTTTGCATAAAGAGAAATTAACTCTTTAGCAATATCTTGAATTTTTCTTTTTGTATTTTGTTTAAGTTTTTGCCAGGTTCCTGTTCCAAGTTTATATACATGTGGAGGCTCACCGTCTTTTCCTTTAAATTTTGAAATTTTATGAAGTGAATGAATATTTACATACAAAATATCTTTGTCTTTATAAACTAGCCGGACAGTTTCCTGCCATTTTCCATTTATTTCGATTTTTTCGAGTCCGCCAAAAATACCAACTCCGTGGTCAATATGTACAATATAATCTCCTGGCATCATGCCTGTAAGCTCTTGAATAGAAATAGCATCACGGCGAGAAAAATTCTTTTTTACAGTATATTTATGGTAACGTTCAAAAATTTGATGGTCGGTATAACAACAAATTCTCAAATCGTGGTCGATAAAGCCCTCGTTTAAAGAAATATACATAGGCTCAAAAGTCAAACTTTCGTCAATATCGTGAAATATAGATTGCAGTCTTTCTATTTGGCTATGACTTTCTGATACAATTATTGTTTGATAACCTTTTTCGTAATTTTCGATTAAATTTAATGTTAAAAGTTCGAAGTTTTTCTGAAAAAGTGGTTGATGCGAAGTATTAAAAGCAATTGAATGAAATGATTTATAAAGCTGATTTACACCAAATTCAACAATTTTATATTTATTGATGCAGTTCAATAATTCATTTGTTTCTGAAACAAATGAAGTTTCAGTAATATTATCAAAGTCTGCAGTTTTTTCGAGAATATTAGAAAGTATTTCTGAAGAATTTTTAAGGTCTTTGGTTAAAATCAATAAATTTTCATTGTAATAACTAAACAACAATTCGTGTTTTTCTTGTTGAAGAGTATTTTTAATATCAGGCAGAATTGCAATATGGTCGAAAAAATCTTTAGACAATTGACTATCAACCTCGAATGAACGAATAGATTCAACAATATCACCAAAAAACTCAATTCTATATGGCAAATCGTTTGAATATGAAAAAACATCTACAATTCCACCTCTTACCGAAAACTGACCCGGCTCAAACACAAAGTCATTCAGCTCAAACCCATATTCATAAAGGACTTCGTGAATAAAATCAATTGAAATATTTTCTCCTTTAAAAAGTTTTAAAGTATTATCATCAAGAATTTCTTTTATAATTACTTTTTCGGCAATTGCTTCTGCATAAGTAACTACAATATAGTTGTTTTCGCTTCTGCTTAATTTGTTTAAAACATCTGACCTTAAAACAATATTTTCCTGGTCAATTTGTTCGTTGTGAGTAATTCGTTTGTAT
>MENC01000118.1:5366-5635 GCA_001768155.1 Bacteroidetes bacterium GWA2_30_7 | reverse complement strand
GTAATTATAGATGCTGATGAACCTGTAAGTCCTGATAAATTAATATTTTTGAAATCATTATTTGAAAGATATTCAATAAGTTGCTTATATTGAATATGGTTTTGGTATAGCTTTAAGAGTTCCAATTTGAAAAGTTTATAAGTTGAAATGTTTAAGGGTTGATGAGTTTATGGATTTTGAATAAATTCGGGTTTGCACGAATTATAAAATAACTTATTCATTGGAATTAAGCTTAATATCAAACATTAAGTAAGCTAGATTAATGTATT
>MENC01000118.1:0-5357 GCA_001768155.1 Bacteroidetes bacterium GWA2_30_7 | reverse complement strand
TTTGCGAATGTTTTAAGCCATTAACAAATCTGTCGTAACCATAATATTCTAAAGTATTTAAAATATCGTTGAAAGTACCTCTTTCAAAAACCCTACAAATTATAGCGTCAGCATTTTTTTTAATATCAATTGTATTAATATCTGTATCCCAAAAAATATTTCTTTTTGGTGAAAGATTAAGAATTTGATTAATATTCATGTCAATTGAATTATTATACAAATTTACAATATTATCAATTTGTTAACTAATAATTTGTTGTCTTATTTTATAAATGCTCAACGATTCTTTGATTTTCTTTTTCATTTTTTGTATTTTGTGCAAAATTTAATTTAAATGAATACTGTTGAGAATGAACAGCTACAATTAGCATTTAACTTTGTTGAATATACAAACAAAAATATTTTTCTGACAGGTAAAGCAGGGACAGGAAAAACTACTTTTTTGCATAATCTTCGTGAAATTTCGCCTAAGCGGATGATTGTTGTTGCTCCAACCGGTGTTGCTGCAATTAATGCCGGAGGTGTTACAATACATTCGTTTTTTCAGCTTCCTTTCGGACCAATTGTTCCAAATAGTTTACAAAATAACAAAGAAGCGATTTACAGATTTAATAGAGATAAAATTAAAATCATTAAAAGTCTTGATTTACTTGTAATTGACGAGGTTAGTATGGTTCGTGCTGACCTTCTCGATGGAATTGACGGAGTTTTAAGACGTTATAAAAACAACAGCAAACCTTTTGGTGGTATTCAACTACTTATGATTGGCGACCTTCAACAACTTGCTCCAATTGTAAAAGATGAAGAATGGACTTTGCTTAAACCTTTTTATGAATCTGCTTTTTTCTTTAATAGTATTGCATTAAGAAAAACTGATTATATATCAATCGAACTGAAACATATTTATCGCCAAAGTAATCAGGAATTTATTGAAATTCTGAATTGTATTCGCGAAAATAAACTTAATGCTGAAACTTTAGAAAAATTAAACAAACAATATATTCCGAATTTTGTACCTAAGTCAAACGAAGGTTATATAACTCTTACAACACATAATTATCAAGCACAGCAAATTAACGAAAAAAAACTTAATGAAATCAAAGAAAACTCAAAAAACTTTAAAGCCATTATTGAGGGCGATTTTCCTGAATATTCTTATCCAACCGAAAAAGAATTGGTTTTAAAAGTCGGTGCACAAATTATGTTTGTAAAAAACGACCCATCTCCTCAAAAGCTTTACTATAACGGCAAAATCGGGACAATTACCGGATTTGAAGACGATTGTGTAATGATAAAATGTAAAAACGATAATTCTGTTTACGATGTAGATGCAGTTATCTGGAAAAACATGAAATACTCAATTAATGATGTTTCAAAAGAGATAATCGAAACTGTTACAGGCACTTTTAAGCAACTACCACTCAAATTAGCTTGGGCAATAACAATACATAAAAGTCAGGGACTAACATTTGAAAAAGCAATAATTGAAGCTGGTTCTGCATTTGCTTACGGACAAGTTTATGTTGCATTAAGCCGTTGTAAAACACTTGAGGGACTTGTACTTGGCTCGCCAATTTCGCAAAAAGGCTTATTTAGCGATTCTGAAATATCTGCATTTAATAAAGCAATTGAACAAAATCCTCCCGAAAAAAATCATTTAGAAAAGTCAAAAGCTGAATATCAACTTTCGTTACTTATCGAATTGTTTGATTTTCAATCAATACTAAGTAATTTATTTTATTTACGTAAACAATTACAAGAAAATGCCAGTGTTGTTTTAGGAAATAAAGCAGAAGCTACTAATAAAATAATTGAAACAGTTAAAACTGAAATAATTATAATAGCCGAACGCTTTAATAATCAGATAAAACAATTACTCGAACAAAATAACGATTTGGAAAATAACCTGCAATTGCAAGACAGGATTAAGAAAGCAAGTGTTTATTTTGCCGAAAAAACAGAATGGCTTGATAATGAAATTTCAGCACATTTAACCTTTCAAACCGACAACAAATCTGTTCTAAAAACTTTAGTTGATATAAAAGATAAAATTTTAAAGGAAGTATTCGTAAAAGCAGCATGTTTAAAATATTGCAAAGATGGTTTCAAACTAAAAGATTTTCTGAGCGTTAGAGCAAAATCGGCCATAGAAGAAAAATATGTAAGGCCAAAATTAAAACCAACATTTGAAATTAGCGATATGCCGGTATCGTTGCATAAAGAATTATTTATTCAGCTTAAAGAATGGCGAAATAATCTTGCAACTGAGTTAAATCAACAACATTATATGATTTTATCTCAAATAGCAATATCAGAAATTGCTACAAAACTTCCGTCAACAATTCCACTACTGAAATTAATAAATGGAATAGGCGACAAAAAAATCAAACAATATGGTGAAGAAATTTTAGATATAGTAATAACCTACCTGAACGAAAATAACATTCCTGTTCCTGAACCCGAATTAGTTATAGAAAGACCAAAGAAAAAAACCGAAAAAATTGATTCAAAAAAATTAAGTTTTGATTTATATAAAGAAGGCAAAACATTAGAACAAATTGCCATTGAAAGAGAAATGGTTGTTGAAACAATTGCAGGGCATCTCGCTCATTATGTTGAAATTGGAGAATTAGACATTAATAAAGTAATGCCAAAAGAAAAAATTGATAAAATTTCAGAATATTTTTTAAAATCTGAATCAATTTTATTAGCTCCTGCAAAAGAAACTCTTGGCGAATATGCGAGTTATGGCGAACTAAAACTCGTAATGAATCATTTGGTATTTTTGGGGAAGATAAAAAAATTGTAGGAACGTTTCTCAATAATTGGTGAAAAAAACTATAAATTTTCAGATTGTAACGTTTTGCTGTGTTAATTTATGGAACATCCCGAAGTAAGTTCTACGATGTTCTTTTTTAGCTCATTGCATTTTTCTACAATATTGAAATAATTACACTGTTTTGCTCGTAGAGCATATATTATTGTAGAAAAAAGCAGTTGTTTATTGATTAAAAAACCTCGTAGATGTTTCATTATTAATATTATAATCATCACAGCAATCTGTTACAATCAGTAACTTTTCAAATTGAGATTGCAAACAATATAACAATCTAACTTATAACTTCCAAGTACGCAATATTCTCAACATGATGTGTATGAGGAAACATATCAAATGGTTGTATTTTAATTAGTTTATATTTTGAACTTAACAATTCAATATCACGTGCTTGTGTAGCTGGATTACAACTTACATAAATTAATTTTTTTGCATTAGATTTTATAATAATATCCACTACATCTCCATGCATTCCGGCTCTGGGCGGGTCGGTTATTATAACGTCTGGTTGACCGTAATTTTTAAAAGTTTCATCCGTCAAAATATCTTTCATATCTCCTGAAATAAAACTACAATTTGTTATAGAATTTAGTCCAGAATTAATTACTGCATCTTTCACAGCTTCGTCAACATATTCAATTCCAATTACTTTTTTAGCTTTTGAAGCAATAAAATTGGCAATTGTCCCAGTTCCGGTATATAAATCATAAACAACTTCATGTCCCAATAAATCAGCAAAATCTAATATCGTTTTATACATTTCATAAGCCTGATTAGTATTTGTTTGAAAAAACGATTTTGGTCCAATTCTGAATTTCAAATCACCCAGTTTTTCAATAATATGTGAGCTGCCTTTAAATGTAATTATTTCATTATAATTATATAAGCTATCGTTTACTTGTGGATTTATTGCATATAAAATTGATGTTATTTCAGGAAAAGTATCAGATGTAAAATTCAATATTTTATTAATCATGTCTTCATCGTTTTTGTGAAAACTAAATAAAAGCATTGTTTCATCAGCAGAAGTTGTTCTGATTATCAAGTTTCTCAATAATCCTGTATGTTCACGCGGGTCGTAGAATGTATAATTATTATTAAGTGCAAAATCTCTTATTGCCAATCTAATAGAATTTGATGGTTCGGGCTGCAAATAGCAATTTTTAATGTCTAAAACTCTATCAAACATCCCTGGCATGTGAAAACCTAAACCGTTTTGATTTCTATTTTCAGAATGCATCTCCTCATTAGTAAACCATCGGCGATTTGTAAAAGTATATTCAAGTTTGTTTCTATAATATTTTGTTTCAGGAGATTGTGCAATTGTTAAAACTTCAAAACCTTTAACTTTTCCTATTCTTTCAATAGTATCAACAACTTGTTTTTGTTTAAAATATAATTGTTTATTATAATTCAGATTTTGCCATTTGCAACCACCACAAGTTCCAAAATGTTCGCAAAAAGCGTCTGTACGAAACTCCGAATATTTGTGAAATTTTATTGCAGTAGCTTCTGCATAATTTCTTTTTTTTCGTTTTATTCTCAAATCAGCAATATCACCCGGAACGGCATTATCAATAAAAACAACTAATTCGTCTATTTTTGCAATTGATTTTCCTTCTGCTACATAATCCTGAACAAGAACATTTTCTATGATGACGTTTTTTGAACTTTTTTTCGACATTATTTATTTTAACCTAAAGTTTGAACTGATAAAAGTACTTAGAATAATTGAAATTTTCATTTAGGAATAAGTATTAATAGTTGTAAGAGAGTAAGTAGAAAATATTTGAATTAAAAAAACTATCAAATTATCAACTAGAAAACTCTTTAACTCTTCAACTTATAAACTAATAAACCCTTCAACTTATAAACATATCTTTTCATAAACTCTTCAGCTTTTCAACTTCTTTGTAATATATTTGTAGTTATAACTTTAAACTCATAAAAAATGAAGTCGTACAGAAAAGAAATTTGGTTTGACATTAAATCAAGACGTGAATTAATTAACATTACTCCTAAAGTAAAAGATTGTTTACATGAAAGCGGAATTAAAGAAGGTTTATGCCTTGTTAACGCAATGCACATAACAGCAAGTGTTTTTATAAATGATGATGAGTCCGGCTTACATCACGATTTTGAAGTTTGGCTCGAAAAATTAGCTCCCGAAAAGCCATATTCTCAATATCGTCATAATGGTTTTGAAGATAATGCAGACGCACATCTAAAACGAACAATTATGGGACGCGAAGTTGTAGTTGCAGTTACCGATGGCAAACTTGATTTTGGTCCTTGGGAACAAATATTCTATGGCGAATTTGATGGAAAACGCCGTAAAAGATTATTGGTAAAAATTATTGGCGAATAAAACAACCAACCTTTTTAGGCTTTTCAAACGAACAGGCATTGTCTTTGTTAATAATAGTTAAAAAGGACTATGAAAACAATCTTGACTTTTTCGCTTTGTTTTGTTTATTACATTGCTGTATGTCAGTCATTTGTAATCAAAAAACATCAAAAT
>MENC01000117.1 GCA_001768155.1 Bacteroidetes bacterium GWA2_30_7 | reverse complement strand
ATTATATGCCGAAAGACAAAAGAATAAAAATAGTCATTGATGTTAACCTGTTTATCAGTTTCCTAATTGGAAAAAGATTAAAAAAATTAAAACAACATATTGTTAATTTAGTTGTTGAATTACAGTACAATGATATCTTATTACAAGAAATTCGTATTGTTACAAAAAGACCTAAACTTGTAAAATATTTTAATCCTTCTGATGTTGACGATTTAATTGATTTAATTGAAACAATTGGAACTGAAATAAATGTAAAATCAGAACCTATTATTTGTAGAGATTTAAAAGATAATTACTTGCTTGGATTATCAGAATTTGGAAAAGCTAATTATTTAGTTACAGGCGACTCAGACTTACTAGTTTTAAAAGAATTTAAAGGAACAAAAATTATTACAATTACTGAGTTTGAGAAAATTATTGCACAAATTTCTGAAAATAATTTTTAAATTATATGTAAATGATTGCCGAACTATTTATTCCTTGTTTTGTTGACCAAATGTATCCTGAAACGGGTCATTCTATGGCTAAAATACTTAAAAAAGCAGGTGTTGAAGTTAAGTATAATAAAAACCAAACCTGCTGTGGACAGGTAGCATTTAACAGTGGTTTTTGGGACGAAGCACGTGAAGTTGCAAAAAAATTTTTAGACGATTTTTCGGGAAATAATCCTGTAGTTTGTGCTGGTTGTTCTTGCTCTGCATTTGTAAAAAATAACTATCACGATTTATTTGAAGGTACTATTTTATATAATCACTATACACGTCTGAAAAACAACATGTTCGAGTTAACAGATTTTTTGGTAAACGTATTAAAAGTAAACCAATTAGGCTCTGTTTTTCCACACAAAGTTACAATTCACGATTCTTGTGCATCGTTAAGAGACTATAAGCTGAAAGATGAGCCTCGAATATTGCTTCGAAATGTTAAAGGGCTTGAAATAATCGAAATTGTCGACAATGAAGTGTGTTGTGGATTTGGAGGTACTTTTTCTGTAAAATTCCCTTCAATTTCATCGGCAATGGTCGAACAAAAAGTTCAAAATGCTTTAAATACTGGAGCAGAATATATTACTTCCGTTGATTCATCATGCCTGATGAATATTCAATCATACATTGTTCAAAATAACATTCCTATGAAAATTATTCATATTGCTGATATTTTAGCTTCAGGATTATAGAAAGCTGAAAGGCAAATTATTTGCAAATAATTAAATATCAGATTTTTGGCATTTTTAGACAAGGAAAAAAATGGAGAAGCCACCTATTTGCGTGTAGTTCAGAGTATAACAATGTATATTCCCTATGGAAAAAGATTCTCTGTTACTTGTGTTTTTATTGTCATTAATGCCCTACGGGCAAATTTTTCTGAAAGCAAATTGAAATTACTATAAATTAACGAAATCTTCTATATTCTCAATCTTTAATAACTTCCAAAAAATGCCCCATCTTATCTTTTTTAGTCTGAAGATAAAATTTATTGTGTTTATTTGCTTGTATCTGAATATTAATATTTTCAATTATTTCTAATCCATATCCTTCGAGTCCGGCACGTTTAATTGGATTATTTGTTATAAGTCTAATTTTTGAAACCCCAATTTCTCTAATTATTTGTGCTCCTACACCATAATCTCTTTCATCGGCTTTGTATCCGAGTTCGATGTTTGCTTCAACTGTATCTCTTCCTTGTTCCTGAAGTTTATAAGCCTCAATTTTATTAAAAAGCCCAATCCCTCTGCCTTCCTGATTCATATAAATTATTGCTCCTTTTCCTTCTTTTTCAATCATTCTCATAGCTTCATGAAGCTGTGGTCCACAATCACATCGGTACGAACCAAAAATATCTCCGGTAAGACATGATGAGTGAACTCTGACTAAAATAGGTTCATCAATATCCCATTTACCTTTTATTATTGCAACATGCTCTAATCCATTTGATAATTGAATAAATGGAATTAGTTCAAAATCGCCAAATTCGGTAGGAAGTTTTACCCGCGAACCTTTTTTAACCAAGCTTTCGTGTTGCAATCGGTATTTGATTAAACTTTCTATTGAAATAATTTTTAAATTATAGATATTTGCTATTTCGTACAACTCAGGTAATCTGGCCATTGAACCATCATCGTTCATTATTTCAACTAAAACACCACCAGGTTTTAATCCTGCTAACTTCGATAAGTCAACAGCAGCTTCAGTGTGTCCTGCTCTTCGTAAAACACCCTTTGACCTTGATTTTAATGGGAAAATATGCCCAGGTCTGCCTAAATCCTCTGGTTTTGTATTTGGATCGACTAGTGCTTTCACAGTTTTTGCTCTATCTATGGCAGAAATTCCGGTAGTGCATCCATGTCCTATTAAATCAACAGAAATAGTAAATGGTGTTTCATATAATGATGTGTTTTTTCCGACCATTAATTCCAAATCCAGTTCCTGGCATCTTTCTTCAGGAATTGATGCACAAATCAACCCTCTGCCATACATTGCCATAAAGTTAATTATTTCGGGTGTAATAAGTTCAGCAGCAGCAATAAAATCGCCTTCATTCTCACGATCTTCATCATCAACTACAATCACTATTTTGCCATTTTTAATATCTTCAACGGCATCTTCAATAGAATCTAATTTTCTACTGATTTCTTTTTGTTGGCTTCCAGACATTTGATTCAACTCCATTTAAAAATTTGAAAAATCCGATTAATAAAGCCAGGTTCATTGTATAAAAATGAGTAACAAACCTGAAAAAACTTATATTAAACGACGATTTACTTAATATATAATCCAATAAAGGAATTATTAATGAAAATAATTGCAAAGCTAAAGCAATTAAGTAAAACTTTGAATTAAAAGACAAAATTATTAATGACAAAAGGGATGCAATGATTAGAAAAGGACCAATCCATCTAAGTACTTTATGAGATAGAAAACTGAATGATAAGCCTGAATTTAAAGGCAGTAGTAATTTCCTAAATGCTACCAGATTTTGAAAGTTTCCTGTTGCAATTCTGATTTTTCTCATAAATTCATCTTTTAAATTATTTGAAACATCTTCATATACAATTGAATCAATGCTGTTTATCCCTGCAAATTTTTTCTCATAAACTTTCATATTAATATAGAAATCATCTACAAGAAAATTTTTTGGTACTTTTTCGAACAATTCTTTTCGAAGCGAAAAACAACCACCAAAAGGGCCCATCATTGTTCCCCATAGAATACTTTCTTGATTTTTGATTAATACTTCACGTGAGATATATGCTTTTTCCTGAAACGAAATTCCGTCTTTTTTCATTCCAACATTCATCATATTGGTGTCAACTAAACCAATTTTCGGAGTTTTGTAGTACTTTATCATTTCAAATATTGTATTCTTATCGAATATAACATTTGCATCTGTAAGTATCAGAATATTACCATTTGATGAATCAAAAAGATTATTAATTACATTCCCCTTCCCTTGTCTTACAGTATATTCAAAAAAATGCAAATTTTTATATTTTTCTGTAAGAGTTCTTACAATTTCATTTGTTTTATCGGTTGAACAGTCTGAACCTATTAATACTTGAATTTTATTTTGTGGATAATCATTTTCAAATATTGAGATTATTTTTTTTCCAATTACTTCCTCTTCGTTAAATGCTGAAATTAAGATAGATACTTTTGGTAAATCGTCATCGTCTTTATATAAAGCAAATTTAATGATTTTATTTGACGATAATATAGATAATATACAAGGATATAATACGTAAGAATGAAATATACAAATAGCTGCTGTCCAAAAAATTATCTCAAATATCATCATTTTTCTTTTTCCATTTTTTACTCCGTTCAATAATCAATATTCAATAATCAATATTCAATAATCAATATTCAATAACAATAACCAATAACAGTTACATATTTTTTGAATAAAAATCAATTAATGATTTTGCAATATTTAAATTATCGTAATATTCGTGGGCAAATTTAACTGCATTTTTTCCAATATTTTCAAAAACAATCTTATTTGTAAGAACCGTATTAAGAGAATCTTTAAAGCTTTTTGTGCTATCGGCAATTATAATGTTTTGATTATGAGTAATATCAATTCCTTCTGCACCAATTGAAGTTGAAACAATTGTTTTGCCTAATGCTAATCCTTCGATAATTTTAACTCTCATTCCGCTTCCAGATAATAATGGCACAACCATTACTGCTTTTGAATTGATAAATTCGTAAGCATTATCTATTTCGCCATGATAAACTACCCCATCACATTTAATCTTGTTTACAAACCAGTCTGGTGCATTACGACCGGCAATATAAAAATTAAGTTCAGGATTTTTTTCTTTCAATCCTTTCCATATATTTTTTAAAAACCAGATTATACCTTCTTGATTTGGCGCCCAATCTAAAGCTCCAAGATGAAATACAGATGGATATTCGATATTTGAGAAGTCTTCTTTCGATTCGTTAATATTAATTCCAATAGGAGTTACATGAGATGGCTTGGTATTTCCAAATTCTTTAAAAAACTGCTCATCTCTGTTTGTAATAGGAACTAGTAAATCATAAGAATTTAAGAGTCTTTTTTTTAACCGTTTAATTCTATTGGTTAATATTATAAGATACTGTCTTTTTAATATGTTCTTTTCTAATAAATATGTTCTTTTCCAAATTTCATGTTCGATATTGTGTGCTCTTAATGCAATTTTTGCAGTTGAATATTTTTTTATTGTTTCGATATACAAACCCATATACAACCCTTCAATTTGAATTATATCAAATTTTTCTGAACAAAGTAGTGTAATCAATTTATTTTTGAAATTTTCACATATAAATCGTTGAGCATTATATGGTAATGATGAAAATAATAAATTTTTTAATGCTAAATTGGATTTAATTGTTGTGTCAATATCAACAGGAATAAATCGGATAATTTTTTTTAATTCCTCAGGGATTTTTGATAATTCTGAATAATGTTTTTTAGTATTTAATGATAAGATTGTTACTTCATGTCCAAGTTCACAAAACGATTTAGAAACATTTAATGTTGCTATTGCTCCTCCATCATTTGGAGGGTAAGGCATTTTATTACAAATCTGTAATATTTTCATTAATTAGGTTTCTTTTTTAAAAAATATTTCAACTTTTTAAATATAATAACATAAGTGTCGGTATTCATTATTGCTGAATCTGTTGCTGCTTTGTAAGTTAAAAAAACGCCAAATGGAAATAAAACTACCGAAGACAACCACATTCCATAATAAACGGGAATAACTCCTTCTCTCGAAAATTTTTCGCCCATTATTGATAACAAATAATATACTATGAAAAAAATTATTGATACTACTACAGGCATACCAATACCGCCTTTTCTGATAATAGCACCTAATGGTGCACCAATAAAAAACAAAACTAAACATGCAAAAGAAAGTGTAAATTTTCGATGCCATTCAACGTCGTGTCTGCTAACCCATTCTCTTCTCGATTTAATATCTTCTCTTATTGTTGTTACATAAGATTTTGAGCCTCTAATAAAATCTGCTGCCAAAGAGTAAACCTTAGCTCTGTCTGCTTTATTTAGTGATAAAAGTAAACTGTCAAGATTATAGGTGTTTTTTACAGTATCGCTTTTAATTCGGGGGTCTTCTCTTT
Source organism: Bacteroidetes bacterium GWA2_30_7 (assembly GCA_001768155.1). Classification (GTDB taxonomy): domain Bacteria; phylum Bacteroidota; class Bacteroidia; order Bacteroidales; family GWF2-33-38; genus GWA2-31-9. The sequence continues at coordinate 846 of MENC01000117.1, read as the reverse complement.
TAAAATAGTTAGATTTGTACATTGTAACCCCAAAATCAGTTTGTTTTTTTTCAATCGACTGATTTAATGAATCTATAGTAACGGTTAATTGCTGTACATTTAACATTTCGTAATGGTCTTTGAACAAATCTTCGTCTGTACGCTGAAGCCCAACACCTTCCAGCTCAAAAAGAATAGATTGCTCAATAAATTTATCTCTTCTGAAAGGAAATTTTTTTTCATCATTTCTAACACCCTCTTCGCTAACCTCATCGTACCTTTGTCCGTTATAAAGATTCATCATCAAAAATTTTTCATCTTCACTTAATTTCATAAATCCGGAGTCGGCAACTGTAACATTTAAATTTCCTTGTCTTTTTGTTTGATCATAAATCTTAATATCATACAGCATTTTAGTATTTCTGTCTTTTTTTGAAATTCTAATGCTATAACCCTCTATTCCATTATAAAAAATTCCTTCTTTAATATTAATTTCAGGTCTTATATGTCTCACATCATATAATAAGGATCTCATTTTCAGGTTTGCTACCGGCATTACATAATTTGAAAACCAAAAAGCCATTATACTAATAATTACCGATAATATTATTAAAGGTCTCATTATTCGTGGAAGTGAAATTCCTGCCGATTTTAATGCAACTAATTCGTAATGTTCGCCTAAATTACCAAAAGTCATAATTGACGAAAGCAAAATTGCCAATGGTAATGCCATAGGAATAAAAGTAGAAGATGCATAAAACATTAATTCTAAAATCACATTCCATTCGAGACCTTTGCCAACTAAATCGTCAATATATTTCCATAGAAATTGCATCAATAAAAGGAATACTGAAACAAAAAAGGTCA